>JBIKNV010000118.1:0-7484 GCA_044358475.1 Pirellulales bacterium
CGTGGTGAAGGCGGGCGACATCGCGGCGTATCTGGTTGGGTCGCTGGTTGGCGCGACAAAGATGGCGCCTGTGCTCAGCCCCGGGAAGACCTGGGAAGGGGCCGTGGCGTCGCTGGTGGGATCGGCAGCCGCCGCATGGCTTGTGCTTCACGGTCTCGCTGATGCGGGGCTGGGGCTTGCGGTGCCCTCCCAGCCTTGGGGTGGGTGGCTCGTGTTTGGCCTGCTCGTGGGCGGTGCCGGGATGCTGGGCGACCTTGCCGAATCACTTATCAAGCGGGAGGCAGGCGCGAAGGACTCTGGCCATTCGCTCGGCGGGCTCGGCGGCGTGCTCGACCTCGTTGACTCGCTCCTCTTCGCCGCCCCCGTGGCGTGGGCCCTGTGGGCCACCGGCCTGGCCGGGTTGTGATGGTTGCGCCGCTGACTGGTGCGGCATCCCGCCGGCTTGCGCCTGGCGGCTGGCTTAACGAAACCCTCGCCATCCTGGCCTCGGGTTTCTTGGCGAACGTCTGTTCGCTCTTGGAAGCCCGCCCTCCAGGCGGGCAGTGCAGGGTGGCGCGGTAATGCACTTCACCCAGCCCCGGG
Source organism: Pirellulales bacterium (assembly GCA_044358475.1). Lineage (GTDB taxonomy): Bacteria > Planctomycetota > Planctomycetia > Pirellulales > UBA1268 > CACORA01. The sequence continues at coordinate 583 of JBIKNV010000118.1, forward strand.
CGCGAGCCCGGGGGCCTTTTCGCTGAAAAAACGCTGCAATCGCCCCTGCCGCAGGTGCCACCTTTGGGGGCTTTCCGAGCCGTGAGCTATACTTACGGATGCTAGATTCACTTCCCCCGAGAGACCGACGGCCCCAGCGTTCGCCGCTGGCTCCGATGCCCCGCACCACCATCGCGGAAGTCGATTCGAAACGACTCGTGACCGTCTTCGGTCCGCGGGATCAGCATCTTCGCCGCATCCGGGCCGCGCTCGGGGTCGGCGTCTCGGCCCGGGATGACTCGATTCACATCGAAGGGGAAGAGTCGGCCGTCGCTCAGGCTGCCGAGATCTTCGAGCAACTCGACAAGATCGCCCGCGAACGGGGCTCCGTCGAGGCCGACGACGTGACGCAACTGCTCGCCGTGGCCGCCGGTCAGGAACCGGCCCTGAATCGCACACCGATCGAAGTCCAGCGTGCCGGACGGGCGGTTGTGCCTCGCACCCAAGGACAGGCCGCCTACGTCGACGCGATTCGCGACCATGACATCGTCATTTGCTCCGGCCCCGCCGGCAGCGGGAAGACCTATCTCGCCGTGGCGATGGCCGTGGCCGCCCTGCGGTCGGAACAGGTGCACAAGCTCGTGCTCGTGCGGCCGGCCGTCGAGGCCGGCGAGAGCCTCGGCTTCCTACCTGGCGACCTCCAGGCCAAGATCAATCCCTACCTGCGGCCGCTGCTCGACGCGCTGCGGGAAATGATGGATTTCGACCTGCTCAAACGACTCACTGAGCAGGACGTGATCGAGATGATCCCCCTGGCCTACATGCGAGGCCGCACGCTCAACAACTCCTTCATCATTCTCGACGAGGCGCAAAACACCACCGTCGAACAGATGAAGATGTTTCTCACGCGGCTCGGCATGCATTCGAAGATGGTGATCTCCGGGGATACGACGCAGATCGACCTGCCCCCCAATCGTCGCAGCGGGCTGATCGACGCCCTCAAGCGACTGGAGCGTGTGCCCGGCTGCGCCACCGTGACACTCGGCGGATCCGACATCGTCCGGCATCCGCTCGTGCAACGCATCGTGGAGGCCTACAACAACTGACACCCGTCGGTTGCCATCATGAGCAGCGGTTCTTCCACCGTCCGTCGCCGCGTGAAGCGCGGCACCTCCGTCGAGGGTCCCCAGGGATTCTGGGGCCGGCTCGTGGAGCGGGCCTCGCGGGCCGACGTGCTCGTGCGGCTAGCCATATGCCTCGTGGCGTCGGCCGTGCTCATGATCCTGCTGCACGGCTGGACCGAGCCGCTGCCGTTTCGCGTGGGGAGCGTGCCCCCGCGGGGCGTCGTGGCCCGTGTGCCCTTCGAGAAGCCCGACCCCGAGCGCACCCGCACCGCCCAGGAGCGGGCCGCCGCCCAAGTGCGGGTGGTTTACTCCCAAGACAAGGCCCCGATCGTCCGCCTCCGCGACGGCCTCAAAAATCGTGTGCTGGAGATCGCCGCATCGGAAACGCTCGCCGCCGCGTCCCGCGAGGCCTGGCTCGAGTTCGCCCCCGGGGCAGCCGACGCACTCAAGCTGATCCCGGTGCCGCCGCCGGCCGACTCCAACAACCCTGCCGCCCGCCCACTCCCTGTCGCCCCCGAGCCGCAGGACGTCGCCGCACCGGACAAAAATGCCGCTCCTCCTGAGGCCGCCGACCTCGATCGTCCGCCAGCCACCCCCACGAAGGTCACCGAGGAAGCTCCCGATCTGTCGCCTGAGGAACTCGCTCAACGGAAACTGATCAGCGACGCGGAGAAAGAGTTTCAGGTGTTCCGTGGCCAACTCGACTCGAAAGACAAGCAGCTCGCGTTCGAGAAGGCCATCGACCGCGCATTCGCGGAAGCCGAGAAGTTCGGCGTGCTCGAGAAAATCCAGCACGGCATCGACGAGGGCAGCCAGACCGAGATCGACATTCACCCGCTCGGTGAGGCCGTCGAGACGATCCGGGTGCCGGTCGCCACGGTGCTTCTCGGTGAAGCGAAGGTACACCTCAAGGCCCGCATCGAGGAAGAACTCGGCAAGGGGCTCTTCGCCGAGCGGCTCGCCGCCTGGATCGAGCCCCGCTTGTCAGGATCGCTCGAGATCGATCGTGATGCCACGGCCAAAGCCAAGCAGGAGGCCGTCAAGAAGACTCCACAGCAGTTCGTGCGGTACGCGGCTGGCGATGTGCTCGCCGACGCCTGCGCGCCGATCAACGCCGAGACGCTGTCCCTGCTCGAGCGGGAGCACAATGAGTATGTGCATCAGCAGGATGCCCGCAGCCGGGCCAGCCGGGCGGCTTCGCTGTTCGGCCTGTTCGTCGCGATGTTCACGCTGGCCGGTTTCTACATCCATCTCCATCACCGCGACCTGCTCGATGATCTCGGCGACGTCGCCACGCTGGTCGCCCTCTCGGTCATCACGATCGTGCTGTGTATGTTCGCGGCCGGAGAAGCCTGGCGGGCCGAGATCGTGCCGCTCTTGGTGTTTGCGATGATGATCGCCATCGCGTACGACGAGGATCTCGCCCTTCTTCTGGCGGCTGAGGTGGCCCTGGTGGCGGTCGTGGGCCTGGGCCGCGGTCTCTCCGACTATGTCACGCTCACCGCCGCCTCGGCGGCCGCGATCTTCTGGATGGGGAGCATCCGCAGCCGGAGCAAGCTGATCTACGTCGGCCTCTGGGCCGGCGCCGTCGCCTTCGGCACGCAACTCGGTGCCAACCTCATCGAGGAACGCCCCTTCAGCACGCAACTGCTCTACGAGGCGGCCCGCACCGGTGTGTGGACGCTGCTGGCCGGCTTCCTGATGACGGGCCTGCTGCCCTTCATCGAACGGGCCTTCGGCGTGCTCACCGACCTGAGCCTCCTGGAGGTGGGCGACGTGGCCCATCCGCTCCTCCAGGAACTCGTCCGCCGTGCCCCCGGCACCTACAACCACTCGATCAACGTGGCCAGCATCGGCGAGGCGGCGGCCGACGCGATCGGCGCCCGCGGACTACTCGTCCGCGTCGCGGCCTACTTCCACGATATCGGCAAGATGCTCAAGCCCGCCTATTTCGTCGAAAACCAGGGTACCGAAAACCGCCATGAGTCGCTGATGCCCGCGATGAGCACGCTCATCATCATCGCGCACGTCAAGGAAGGTGTGGAACTGGCCCGCCAGTACAACCTACCCCGGCCGATCATCGACTTGATTGCCCAGCACCATGGCACCACGCTCGTCGAGTACTTCTACCGCCGAGCCACGGAGCGGCAGCAGGCCAGCCCCGACGATCCCGAGGTCGATGAACAGACCTACCGCTATCCAGGCCCTAAGCCGACCACCCGTGAGTCGGCGGTGTTGATGCTCGCCGATGCCGCCGAGAGCGCCAGCCGGACGCTCACCGAGCCGACGCCTTCCCGCATCGCCGGCCTCGTTCACGATCTCGCCATGAAGAGACTCCTCGACGGCCAATTCGACGACTGCGGGCTGACGCTCGAGGACCTCGAAGTCATCGAGCAGAGCCTCGTGAAGAGCCTGACGGCCGTCTATCATGGCCGCGTGAAATACCCCGACCAGAGGACGGCCTAGTCGTGGCTGGCATGCGGCACGGCGGCATCCCAGTCGCGGTGGACATCTCGATCGACGTTTCCAACCGGCAGCGCGCGGTGCCGGTGAATACGCGGAGGCTCGAGGCCGTGGCTTGGGCCGCCCTCGCGGCGGAGGCCGTGACGGCTGCTGAACTGTCGATCATCGTCGTCAACGACCGCCGGATTGCGACCATCCACGAGGAATGGCTCGATGATCCGACGCCCACCGATGTGATCACGTTCGACCTCGGCATGCCCGGCGATCCGGCCCTGCGAGGCGACATCGTCGTGAGTGCGGAAACTGCCGCCCGGGAGGCCCGGCGGCTGGCAGACGGCCGACAGGGCTGGACGCCGCACCTCGAACTTGCCTACTACCTCGTCCACGGCATCCTTCACCTCACCGGCCACGATGACCGCGCCGCGGGAGACCGCCGCAGGATGCGGTCTCGCGAGCGGGCCGTCATGAAGGCTGCCGGTCTGCCGCCTCCGCCGCGGCGGCCGCCCCGTCGCCGCTCGTGAACTTTGCACGCATGAACCTCTCCGGCCCGCTCGGCATCGAATCGGCCATCGGCCTCTTGTGTGTCGCCGCCCTCGCGGCCATGCAGGCCCGCGCCTTCCGCGGTGCCCAGCGGCACCAGATCCAGGAGATCTGCAGCCGCCGCGGCCGGCCCGAACGCTGCATCGAGATCGTCAATGGCAGCGAGACGATCGCCTTCATCGCCGCTTCGGTGGTGGTGATGGCGGCGGTCATCGCCACGCTGCTGGCATCGCGGTGGCTGGTGGCGGCCACGGCCGAGTCACTGGCGCTCAAGGTATCGGGCGTGACGGGCTGGATCCTGCTGTCGTGGGCGATGCTCGTGGTGGTGCCGATGCTGTTCACGAAATTCGTCGGCGCATGGTTCGTGGTGGCCACGTGGAACCTCTGGCGGCCGATCGTGGCGATCCTCTCGCCGGTCGTGAGCCTGCTGGCAGGCATGTCGTCCGGGCTGGCCCGGGTCGTCGGCCGCGGCTCGGTCACGAAAGCGGATGAGGGTCGACAGGATGAATTGCTCGCCGTCGTCGATGAGGCGCACCGCGAGGGATGGCTGCCCGGTGCGACACGGGCGATGATCGAAGGGGTGATGGATCTCCACGAAGTCCGCGTCGGACAGATCATGACGCCCCGCACCGAAATGATCTCCATTCCGCTGGGCACGCCCTGGGATGAGGCCATCCGCATGGTGTCGGAAAGCGCTCATACCCGGCTGCCTGTCTGGGGCCGCTCTCCCGAGGACGTGGTGGGCATCCTCCATACTCGCGAGTTGCTCGCCAAACTCATTGAGGCCCCCGCCGACGGGCAGGCCCCGCACCCGTCGCACGATCTGCGGTCTTTGCTGCGGCCTCCCTACTTCGTGCCGGAGTCGATGAGTGTGCAGAAACTTCTTCGTGAACTCCAACGAGGCCGCACGCACCTGGCGATGGTGACCGACGAGTTTGGCGGCGTCTCGGGGCTGGTGACGATTGAGGACGCGCTCGAGGAGATCGTGGGCGAGATCGCCGACGAACACGACGAAGCCTTTTCCGACGGCATGCGGATCGTGTCCGACACTGTCTGCGAAGTGCTCGGCCACGTCCGGCTCGACACCCTCAACAAGCGGTTCGGCACACATCTCCCCGCCGATGCCGACTACGAGACGCTCGGAGGCTTCGTGTTTCACGAGTTCGGACGCATTCCACACGTGGGCGACACGCTCACCGTTCATGGGGTAGCGCTCGAGGTGCTCGCCGCCACACGGCGGCGGATCGACCTAGTGCGAGTGGAAAGGCTCCCGGAAATGCAGACCAATGGCGGCTGAGAAAGCACGCTCCATCGTCATCCGAGCCATCCCCTTCGGCGAAACGAGCTGCGTGGCCACGCTCTACACCCGCGAGCTTGGCAAGGTGCGGGGGCTGGCAAAGGGGGCGTGGCGACCAAAGAGTGGTTTCGACGCCGCCCTTGACCTGCTTTCAACTTGTCAGGTACTCGTCCTTCGGAAATTTTCGGGCGGCCTCGACGTGCTGACGGAAGCCTCGCTCGAGCACCGGTTTCGCGTTGGCAGTTTGAAGGCCTTCCATGGAGCCCTGTATGTCGCGGAACTACTCGACGCTCTCACTGCCGACGCCGATGCCCAACCCGATCTTTTCGACGCCGCTCATGCCGCGCTCCGTACGCTTTCCAGCCCTCGACCAGCCACGGCGCCAGACGACGCCCTGCCGTCGGTCAGTGGGCCTGATGACGACGTGGTTCGCGCCGCGGTGCTCCGCTTCGAACTGGAACTCCTCCGCATCGTCGGCCATGCGCCGGCGCTCTTCCGCTGCGCCGAATGCGAGTCGGCCGTCGGCGAAGCCAGCAGGACGTTTTTCGGGATGCTCGATGGCGGCGTGCTCTGCCCTGCCTGCCGGCGTGGCAAACGGTCGGTCATCTCGATCTCCCGCGACGCCATGGCCGGCCTGCGGCTCTTGGCCGGCTCGCGTGATGCGTGGCAGCAGCTTCAGCTGCCGACGGCCGCCGGAGGCGAACTGCGCGCGATCATGAACACCTACTTCGCCAATCTTCTCGGTCGACGCCTCCGGGCGGCCCGCTGGCTTGCGGCCCTGCTCGTGGTCGCCGCCGCCCTCTCCGGCGGCTGCGCCACGCTGAAGATGCCCACGTGGCCCTGGACCGGCGAAGACGCAGCCGCCAAGGCGAAGGAGGGGCAACTGGCCGAGGAACTGGGCGAGGACGGCGACTCGGACGTGCTTTCATCGGAATATGTCTCCGCCTCCACCGACACCGGCTTCGACTATTTCAAGGGTGAAAACATCAAGAAGCGGTGGAAGAAGATGGTCGGCCGCGGCCCCAATGAACCGGTGGCCCGGACGGCGCTCGAGAAGGGTGACGAACTGTTCCGGCAGGGCAAGTACAAGCAGGCCATTTCGTTCTACAAGAAGGCGATCGATCGCTGGCCCGATTCGGTGATCGAGGAAGATGCCATGTGGCAGCTCGGCGAATGCCAGTTCTTCACTGACCAGTACCCGAAGGCCGAGGACACCTATACCGAGTTGGTGAAAAAATACGCCAACACCCGCTACCTCGACCGCGTTGCCCAGCGGCAATTCCTCATCGGCCAATACTGGCTCGCCATCGACGAGCAGCTTCACCTGCCGGTGTTGGTGCCGAACCTCGTCGACCGCAGCCGGCCACTGTTTGACACGCCGGGCCGTGCCCTCAAGGCCTTCGAGCACGTGCGGCTCAACGACCCTCGCGGCGAACTGGCCGACGACAGCATCATGGCCACGGCCAACGCCCACTTCGTCGACCGCCAGTGGCTCGACG
>JBIKNV010000119.1:0-7426 GCA_044358475.1 Pirellulales bacterium
CCGGTTGACCATACGCCGATCGCCGGCAGCCGCAAGTTTGGCTGGCAAATGGGCCAGTCGGCGGTGGGCGGTCGCAAGATTCCCGGTGAGCCGCTGACCCTTTTGGAACTGGTGGCCTTCGCCGTCGGCCGCGACATGCTTCGCACCTTCGAGGGCACGGTGCTGTGGACGGGGATCGAGTCGCTGCGGCAGAAACTCGAGCGGGATCTCACCCAGAGCCTCCGTGAGCAACTCGTTGCCGCCCAACGCGTGTTTCATGTGAGCGGTGGGGAACCAGGTCGCTATGCTGCCCGGCCGCGGCTCATTTCGACGCTCACAGCCGCCATCACCGATTGTCAGGAGATTGATGTCGTGGCCCGGCAGGCCGATGATGAGCCGCCGCAACGGCATCGGCTGCAGCCGCATTGCCTCGTCATCCAGCCACCACGGGCGGAACTGCTGGCCTTTCCCACCGCTGGCTCCGGGACCGACGCTCTGCTGATCGACATCGACCGCATCGAGGAGGTCGTGACGACCGACACGACATTTCGCCGGCACGACGCCAACATTGCGGCGATCCTCAGAAAATTCACAGCCTCATGAGGCTATCTCGGTGTCGGGCTGGCCTCGCCACGGACATACTTGTGGCACTGGACGCACTTCATCGTGACTTCCATCCAGGCCAGCGTCGCGCCGTCAAGATTCTCCTCGCGAGCGGCATTCTTGAGTGATTCGCATGAACGACGAAATTCGGCGCTTTGCCGCGCATACTCCACCGTCTGGAGCACCTGCCAACTGGCCGCCTGGCTGGCGATGGCAAGTTCCTGGGCGCCTCGTCGAATCGCTGCGAAGTCGCCGAGCGATAACCCTTCGAGCACATCCTGGGCATGCGTCAGTTTGGCCCGCATGAACGGGGCCACGTCGTCAGGCCGCGGTGCTGTCGGCTCATCGGCATGAGTGAATGCCATGGCGACGATCGCGAGAACAAGCCCCCCACTAGTCGCCCAAGCCCAGGTCTTCGTTGTAGCCTTCCTGAACGACTGCATTTTCACTCCTCTCGTGGGCCATCATGTGGGCTGCGAAGCCAGCAAAGGCCTGCCCTGTCTGCCTCCAGGCCGAAGCTGATTCGGTGGATGATGGCAGGGAGGCGATGATTTTGTCGAGTTCAGACAGGAGTGTCGGATGCTGGGCCACGAGGGCAGCCACCGCTGGCCCCAGCCGCGGCATCCGGGCTACTGACTCTTCGAGAAAGCCGCCCCGCTCCTCCAGCGTGAAATGCCCCTGCAGGTGGTCCCGGAGCGAGGAAAGGCACGCCTGTAGGGCGGCGAGTTCCCCAAGGTTCGGCGGAGCATCCGCGGCGAACGCCCGTCGGGCCACCGTGAGCCGGTGAAAGAGATCCTGGTGCTCCGCCAGCACATGACCGAGGATCATAGGATCGGAACGGTCGATTGAGGCCATGAAAATTCTCCAGCGAACTGATCGCGTGAATCCTACGGCTGGCTGGCAGCTTGGGCTGGGGGAGACGGTTTTGTCGTGACCAAAGGGGGTGGGGCTTCTGGACACATCTTGCGGTAGGGTGAACAGCGCTGCGTGGGGTATAACGCTGCTTCGAGCGATTGCTGTCTGCTTCCAGGAGTGCTTGCATGTCCGTCTTGCTTCGTGTCCTCGCCCTTGGCGTCATGGTTGCCCTTACGCTCGGCTGGACAGGCCGAGAGGCTGCCGCCCAGCAGGTGGCGGTGGAGGAGTTCACACTCCCCAACGGCATGCAGTTTCTGCTCGTGCCCCGCTCTGACCAGCCCAACGTGGTGAGCGCCGGCTGGGTGGCCCGCGTGGGGAGCGTGAACGAGCGGCCGGGCATCACCGGCATCAGCCACTTCTTCGAGCACATGATGTTCAAGGGCACCGACACGATCGGCACTCGCGATCCCGCCAAGGATGCCCGGTATCGTGCCGAGCAGAAGGCGATTCGCGATGAGATCAATCGGCTCGTGTGGACCGAGCAATACGAGCGGTTCCTCCGGGGCGAGATCGACGACCCGTGGGATCCCGCCAACGACACCCAGGAATTGCGGGTGCTCCGCGGCAAGCTCGACACGCTCATTCGCGCCCAGCAGGGGCGTGGTGAGGCTGGCCCCGAGGCGGCCACGATCGTGAAGGACGAATTTGACCAGGTCTACACGAAGGCTGGCGGCAGCGGCATGAACGCCTTCACGAGCTATGACCTCACCTGCTACTTCATCACGGTGCCGAGCAACAAGCTCGAGCTCTGGACGTGGATGGAGAGTGACCGTCTCCACGACAGCGTGTTTCGCGAGTTCTTCTCAGAGCGGGACGTCGTCCACGAGGAACGGCGGCTGCGGACCGACAGCACGCCGACGGGCCGCTTCCAGGAACAGTTCGACTCGATGTTTTGGGCCTCGTGCGGATATGCCTGGCCGGTGATTGGCTGGCCGAGTGACTTGAACAGCTACACGACGGAACAGGCGCAGGAGTATTGGAATATCTACTACCGCCCGGGCAACCTGTTTGGCGTCGTGGTCGGCGACTTCGATCCCGCGGAAGCCAAGGAGTTGATCACCCGGTATTTCTCGCGACTTGCGCCCGGTGCACAGGAGCCGCCGCCGGTGGTGACGCTCGAGGTGGAGCAACTGGCCGAGCAACGGATGAACGCCGCAGGCGACGTACCGCCATCGGTCGAGGTGCGGTATCACACCGTGCCTGCGGGCCACGTCGACAGTTATCCGCTCGATATCCTCGCCGAGATTTTCAACGAGCGGACCGGTCGCCTCTACACGGGGCTTGTCGAGGGGCGGGGCATCGCCGCCACCGCGCGGGCGTCGAGCGACACGCGCAAGTACGCCGGCCTCTTCGCGTTTGAGGCGCAGGCGCGGGGCGAGGCGACGCCTGAACAGCTCGAGCAGGCCTGGTACGAGGAGTTGGCGAAATTGCAGGACGCCGATGTGTCGGAGCGGGAGCTGCGAAAGGTGAAGAATCGGATCGCGGCCGACAACTACCGGCGGTTGGAAAACAATATGTCGCTGTTGATCCAGCTGGCCTTCGCCGAGACCTTGCTTGACTGGCGGGAGATCAACGAGGGGCCGGCGAAATACGAGGCCGTCACCGCGGCCGACATCCGCCGGGTGGCCACCGAGTATTTCAAGCCGACCAACCGCAGCGTCGCCACCTACATCCGCCAGTAGGCCAGGCTTCAGCCTGTCACGTTCTCACACTCGTTTTCTTCGCTCCGGAGTTTCTGCCTCATGAATACCCGCCTGCTCTCCATCCTGCTGGCTGTCGGCATCATCGGCATGCTGGCCCTTGCCTCGCGGCAGGAGACCGACAAGCCGGCGGCACGAGCCGTGCGCGCCGAGGCGGTCGCGGCCCTGGAGATCCCTTCGCGGCCCGAAGAGATCGCATTTGAGCCGCTTGCCTTCGAGCCACCCGCCGCGGCCTCGTTTCGCCGGCAGTTGGCCGATGGCACCGTCGTCTATCTCGCCCCGTCTCGTGAGTTTCCGTTGGTGAACCTCGTCATGACGTTCAAGGGAGGCAGTTCGCTCGACCCGCTCGACCTGCCGGGGCTGGCATCGATGACCGCCGGGCTCGTGCGGGAGGGTGGGGCCGAGGGCATGCCGCCAGCTGAGTTTGACGAGACGCTCGATTTCCTCGCCACGGAGGTGTCGGTGAATGCCAACGACACGTTCACGACGGCCACGATGAACTGCCTCAAGAGCAACCTCGACGACAGTCTGAAACTCTTCATGGCCATGCTGCGGACACCTGCCTTTGATGCCGGGCGACTCGAGACCACCAAGGCGCGGCTCACTGAATCGCTCAAGCAGCGCAACGACGACGCCAGCTCGATCCTCGGCCGCGAGTGGAAGCGGCTTGTGTATGGCTCGGAGCACTTCGAGGGATCCCAGCCCACGGGGGCGAGTGTGGCGGCCATCGAACGCGGGCGGCTGGCCGACATGCACCGGCGGATCTTCCATCCCGGCAACATGATCATCGCCGTGTCGGGCGACTTCGATGAGCAGGACATGCTCGCCCGCCTCGAGCGGGCAGTCGCGGGCTGGGAGCGGCGCGAGCCAGCCCCTGATCCCGTCCCGCCTGAGGTCGTGCTCGATCCGGGGCTGTATCACGTGCCGAAGGATATTCCGCAGGGCAAGGTGGTGATGGGCCTGCGGTCGATCAAGCGGGACGACCCCGACCTGATTCCGTTTCTCCTGCTCGACGAGATTCTCGGCGCCGGTGGCTTCACCAGCCGTCTCATGCAGCAGGTGCGGAGCAACGAGGGTCTTGCCTACTCGGTCCGGTCGACCGTAACGCCGAAGGTCTATTACCCCGGCGACTTCCGGGCGGGCTTCGAGAGCAAAAACGCGACGGTGGCCTTGGCCACGAAGATCGTGCTCGACGAGATCGGCAAGGTGCGCGACGAGCTCGTGACCGAAGACGAACTGGAGACGGCCAAGCAGAGCCTCATCGAGACCTTCCCGCGGCAGTTCGAGAGCAAGCCGCAGATGCTGCGGGTGTTTGTCAACGACGAGTGGACCGGGCGGGCCGCCGACTACTGGCAGACGTTTCGCGATAAGGTGAAGGCGGTCACCCGTGAGGATCTGCAGCGGGTGGCGCGGAAGCACCTCGATCCCGCGAAGATGGCGATCCTCGTGGTGGGCGATTGGGACGCGATCGCCCCGGGCGACCTCGAGAAGCGGGCCAGCATGCAGGAGTTTTTTGGCGGCGAGGTGACCCACCTGCCACTGCGGGACCCGCTCACGCTCGAGCCGTTGCCGGAGACGGCGGCAGCCGCGGCCGGGCCATGACCGACCGCGTGGAGCCGCTCCCGCCCCGGCCCGCCGAGGCCCACGCCCTCGCGATCGCCAGCGGTCTCCCAGGCACCCGTATCATCACGACGACGGTGGGCCGGGCCCAGACGGCACTCGCGCTGGCGACCGAGCGGCCGACCGCACGAGTGGTCACGTGGTTTCTCGATCGTCACCAGTGTGGCCTCGCCGTCGCGGCGTGGGGCGAGCCGTTGGCCGGACTCTCGGCCGCCTGTGCCGCCGATATGCCACCGGGGCCGTACGACCTCGCCGTCATCCCGTTCGCCAAAACTGGTGAGGCCGAGTTGACCCGCGAGATCATCCAGCAGGCGCTCGTTCAGCTCGCGGTCGGTGGACGGCTGGTGACTGCGATCGACAACCCGCGAGACACCTGGCTCCACGAGCAACTGGCGGCGACGGGAGAGACGGTGCGGGTGCGGAAGCCTGAGGGTGCGAAGCCTCAGACCATCGGCTACATCGTGGAGAAGACTCGCGAGCCGGCAAAGGTGCGTGACTTTTCCTGCGAGGTCGTGTTTCGTGACCGCGACCGGGTGCTGACAGCCTTCACGCGGCCGGGTGTATTCGCCCACCGGCGGATCGACCCCGGCGCCCGCCACCTCCTGAACGCCGTGGACGTGGCTCCCGACTCGCACGTGCTCGACATCGGCTGCGGGTCTGGCTGCGTGGCGCTGGGTATCGCGGCCCGCGACGAGAGCGTGCAGGTGCATGCGATCGACTCGTCCGCCCGGGCCGTCGAGTGCGTTCGCCGCGGTGCCGAGGTGAACAGCTTGCCTAACATCACTGTGGCGCTCGAGGCGGGGGGCGATGTGCCCAATCTCGGTGCCTACGACCTGGTGCTGGCGAACCCCCCCTACTACGCCGACTTTCGCATCGCTGAGCTCTTCATCGACGCTGCCTGGCGAGCGTTGGCCCCTGGCGGCACGCTTCTCGTGGTGACGAAACAGCCCACCTGGTATCTCGAGCGGCTGCCCCAATCGTGGCATGACGTGGCCCGCGAGGAGGTGAAGACGTATCACCTCATTGAGGCCATCCGAGGCTGACGCCGTCAGGCCCCCACATGCACGACCTTCGCGGGAGGGAAGCCGTTGAAGTGGGTGCTGCTGGCGGCTGAATACGCGCCGATGTTTTCGCTGTAGAGATAGTCGCCGATCTCGAGATCCGGCAACTGCTCGGCGAGGCTGATCGTGTCGAGGGCGTCACAGGTGGGGCCGAAGACGGCGCAGAGCTGCTTTTGCCCTTTCTTGAAACTCTTCATGCGGTACGTGCAGTGGTCGAAAATCACGCCCGAATAGGTGTGGTAGACGCCATCGTCGACGTAGTAACAGAGTTTGTCGTTGCGAAACGCCTTGCCGATGATCTTTGAGACGGCGTGGCCCGCCGACGCCACGAGGAATCTTCCCGGCTCGGCGAGGATCTCGATTTCCTTGGGGAAGAGACGGTCGAGTTCATGGTTGATTTTCTTGGCAAGCTTGCTGAACTTTGGCACCGACTCGTCGTACGCCGCTGGAAAGCCGCCGCCGATGTCGAGCAGCTTGAGCGTGAACCCGCGCGACTTGGCCTCGGCGAAGATGTTCGCACACAGGTTGATCGCCTGGATGTAGTTCTCGGGATTGGTGCACTGGCTCCCGACGTGGAAGGACAGCCCTTCCACGACGAGATCGTGATCGTGGGCATACTTGATGAGGTCGACCGCTTCGCCCGGCAGGGCGCCGAATTTGCTCGAGAGCTCCACCATCGACCCCGTATTGGGCACGCGGAGTCGCAGGGCCAACCCCGCGTGCGGCGCGTGCTTGGCGATCTTCTTCACCTCCTCGTGATTGTCGTAGGTGACCAGCGGCTTGTAGCGGTCGAGTTCGTGGAGTGTCTCGATCGGCTTGATCGGATTGGCGTAGATGATCTTGTCCCAGATGAAATCTTGACGGGCCTTGGCGGGGAGTTTCTTGATGTTTTCGTGAACCGTGTGGAACTCCTGCATGCTGGCGACGTCGAAACTGCCGCCAAGCTCGTAGAACGTCTTCACGATCGCCGGGTCACTGTTGACCTTGACGGCGTAGTAGATCTGCACGCGGGGAAAGTGCTTGCGGAAGAGGGCGTAGTTTTTCCGCAGTTCGGCGTGGTCGACGACGAAGAGGGGCGTGCCGTGTTTCTTGGCGAGGTCGAGGAGGGTTTTCTGGTTCATTTTTTCACAACGCTCGGGGTGCTGGGCGCCGGGACGGCAGAAGGTTCGTCGCGGAGGAACTTCCTCGCTTGCACGTGGCAGGTCGGGTGCTTTCCGGCTGCGGCTCGAAAGTTCCTAACGCTCCTCACGCTTCCGCCGATCCCGGCTTACCGTGAACTGTAGGGCAGGAAAGGGTGGTCAACTGGATCGCATTGGCTGTCATAGGTTGACTGCCGTCGGGCAGGTCAGCCAGGTCGTGGGAGTCAGTCTCCGTCGGTGAGGAGGAAGTTCTTGAATTGCCAGGGGTCGCTGGGGTCGATGGCGGGGCGATTATAGCCGCGGAAGGCGTTGGTGTAGTTCTTCAGCGGCGTCCAGTCACTTTGCACCGAGATGAACTTGCCGAGGTAGGGCTTGGCGATGCCGAGGACATACTCATGGGGCAGGTCAT
>JBIKNV010000120.1:0-7367 GCA_044358475.1 Pirellulales bacterium
GCTCCTGCACGACAATCTGGCGATCTCGGCCAATTCCGGGAGCACCTGGTTCACGAACCTGCTCGGCTACAGCGAGTCATTCGTGTCCAGCCTCAACGACTACGAAAGGCTCTTCAGCACCGATGGTGTGACCGACATGACCGTCGGTGGGGAGGACGGTTTCTTCGGCGTCATGGGCGAGGCCTACCGCGGCTATCTCAACCAGCACCTCGATGCCGGGTTCGAAAATGTGCTCGCCGACTTCCGAAGTGATGTTGCGGCGATCGACGATCTTGGTGATCTGGCTGAATTTTTCGCACAGTCACCGCGGAACCTCGGCCGCCTATTCATCGCCGGGTTGTACGACGCGGGATCGTCGCTGGTCGAGGTTCTCGACGACAAGCTCAGCGGTGCACCGGGCTACAGCAATCTCCGCGACAGCCTGCTTGACCTGTTCTCCTCGTACGACTTCAAGGGCCTGCTCGGCGTGGCGTCGGTGGCCCTCCTCGACGGACTGGACTGGAACACCTTCATGCAGCGAACGGTGTTCGCCCCGGACGAGTTGGACCGAGTGCTGCAAAGCGTCAACTTTTATGACGGCCAGGGGCGGACCAATGCTCTGGCCACGCAGTCGCTGATCTACGAACTGGCGATCTCGGCCGACGAGGCGACGGTGGCGCCCGAAGGCACGTCGCTCGGCTCGGACATCGTGAAAGTCTCGGTGACGAACGACGAAGCGAAGTACGGCAGTTTTCCGGAGCGCGTTTACAACTTTCTGCCCGCGACCGCGACAAGCCGAGGAAACCCGGATGACGTCGCCGCTCCGTGGCTGCCAAACATCCCCTCGGGAGACCTCCACGTCGAGTACGACAGCACTGGTCTCTTCAATGACGAAAGCAGGACCTTTACCGATCTCGACTTCAGCGGTCTATCGGCCTTTCTCGCCTCCTCGATCTCCTCGTCGGCTGCTGCACTGGCCGGCTCGTACGGGGTGCTCTCGGATTTCGACTCTGTGCTGGGCGGCATCCTCAACCTGCTGGACCTGAGCATAGCCTCGGACCCCAGATTGTCGTTATTGATCGGCCCCAAAATCTCGGATGTCATCCTCGACTACACGAAAGGCCTCGCGCCGCTCGTCCAAGCAACGCAAAGCCAGGACGGCTCGTGGCGGGCTGGGGATCCATCCTACGTCGGATTCAACTTTGCCGACCCGATCGATACGACGTCGAACGAGGCGGCGGCCAATGCCGGCTGGCTCCGCATGGCCGATGGTGGCTACTTCGACAACAGCAGCGTCACGTCGGGCCTTTCCTACCTCGAAGCCAACCAGAACTCCTGGGTCGCCGGCGACGGCAACAGCGACTTCGCCATCACGCTCTTCGTCTTCAGCGGGATTGGCGAAACCGTCTCGGACACGCTGCGGGATCGGGGATTCGACAACATCGGCAACGTCACCCAGCGGCTGTTCACGGGGGGCACCCAGCAGGAGTTCAAGATTCCGGTCATCGGCGGGGATCTCGTCGACGTGAGCCATCCGAACTCCGCCGTCTTCGACTCGACTCGCGCGACGGGCGTGGGCAGCCCGATCTGGTCATATGCGGCCCCCGCCAACACGCCGGCGAGCGGCGCTGGATTCGAGCTCAAGGCCTACACGATGGGCGTGGAAACGGTTGCCAACAACACCATGAACATCGGCGCCGGCTACCGGGGCACGGTGCACCTCTGGAATGTCATCTCGAAGACCGGGCCGATCCCGCTCGACAACCTCGGCCCGATCCCCGTGTTTGGGCAGTGGAGCGACTACGAGGTGATGTACGACCAGATCATTGACGCCCTCCAGTCGGTTGGAAACGGAGTGACCGGTGCCGGACTGCTCGCCACCCAACTGGGCATCAACACCGCCCCGACCAGCATCACGCTTTCGAATGCTGCGATTGCCGAGAACATCTCCATCGGTACGGTCGTGGGCGCGCTTGACACGGTGGACGCGGATGCCGGCGAATCGTTCACCTACGCGCTCGTCTCGGGCGAGGGGTCTGCCGACAACGCGCTGTTTACGATCGACGGCACGTCGCTCAAAGTAGCGGCGTCATTCGACTTTGAGACCCGCAGCAGCTATTCCGTCCGCGTCGGCGCAACCGATTCAGGCGGGCTCACGACCGAGCGGGCCTTCACGATCGAGGTGACGGACGTCAACGACAACGCCCCGGTCTTCACCAGCGGCACGACGGGCACGGTGGCCGAGAACGCCCCGACCGCGACGGCGATCTACACGGCGACCACGAGTGACGCCGACGGCACGCCGGCCAACCGTGCCGTGACGTACTCGATCAAGCCGGGCGCCGATGATGCCGAATTGGTCGAGATCGACGCGGTGACCGGCGTGGTCACGCTCAAGGCCAGCGCCGACTTCGAGACCAAGGCCGACTATCGGTTCACGGTGATCGCCGCGCAGGATGGCATCAGCTCCGTGGAGACGCAGGTCACCGTGCAGGTGACCGATGCGAACGAGGCACCCGCGGTCGTGCCACCGCCGGTGTTCCGCCTGATTGCGGGACGAGCCGGCGATCTGCAATGGCCGGCGGCGGTGACTTCCTTCAGTGACCCTGATCTTGACCAACTTACGGTCACGCTCCGCGTGCCGGAGGGCGAGTTTGTGGCGACGAGCACAGCGGAGGTCACGGTCGGGGGCACGGAAACGGCCCGCACGTTCACGGGCACGCCGACCGCGATCAATGCCTACTTCAGTTTGCTCGGCAGCATCCGCTACACGCCGGTCGTGGCTGGAAATTCCGTGGTGGAGATGGAAATCGAGGTCTTCGACGGCGAGTTCACCGCGGAGACAACGGCCGACCTGCTGGTTGCCCAGTTGATCGACCGCCCGCAGCTGCGGCGGTCTACGACCGTCCGACTGGGCGGCAGCACGATGGGGCCTGAGCCGATCGCATTCAACTACACCGATCTGCTCGGAGCCAGTGTCTCCATGCCGCAGCAGGGAGCGCGGTTTCTGGTCAGCTCGGTCGTGGCTGGCACCGTGGAAAAGTGGGACGGCTCGCGGTGGGTCAACATCTTGACCCCGATCACGAGCGGCAGTCCCACGGAGGTGCTCCGGCAGATGGCGTTCCGCCTGATCGGCCCACATGACCTCGTGCGATGGACTCCGCCACCGAGCCCCGGCCGATCCCTGACAGCATTCCGCATCTTGGGATGGGACGGTCAGCAGGCGTCCGACGGGCAGGGAGACATCGACTTCTCGCTGTAACGGGGCGTGACGCCGCCCCCAGCTTGGTACCAGATTGGGGCAGCGTCAATCACGCCGGTCTTCGCCAGCCCGACTGGTCATCTCCGACGGTATCGCCGAAACTCGGAAAACAAGTATCACCTCAGGGAGTCCGGCATGCGCTTGGCCCGTCTGTTCACGTGTGTCATTGTTGGATCACTTGCCGGCTTCGCTGCCGCAGCCGAGACAGCCGATGCAATCTTTACCGGTGGCGACATCCTCACCATGCGAGGCCCCACCCCGGAATATGCCGAGAGCCTGGCGGTGAAGGACGGCACAATTCTGTTCGTCGGCCCGCAGGCCGAGGCCGAAGCGTTTGTCGGCCCCGAGACCAAGAAGATCGATCTCGCCGGCAAGACACTGCTACCCGGATTCATCGACACCCACGGCCACTTCATCTACTTCGGCAAGAATCTTGTCGATGCCAATCTCTTCGGCTGCACCGATCTTGCCGACCTTGTCGCGAGAATGAAGAAGCAGCTGGCGCAGACACCCGCCGATGGCTGGATCGTGGGCTTCGGTTATCAGGCCCGAGCACTCAAGGAGGGTCGCCCGCCTACGAGCGAGGAGCTCGACCACGTGTCGGCTGACCGACCGGTGATGGTCGTCGATTCATCGGGTCACCTGGGCGCAGCCAATGCTGCCGCCTTCGCAGCGGCTGGGATCACGGCCGACACACCTGATCCGACGGGTGGCATGTTCACCCGGAAGGCTGACGGCCGGTCACTCGCCGGGCCGATGGAGGAGACGGCTCTGAACGCCGTCCGCAGCAGGCGGCCACCCTTCACTGGCGAACTCGCCGCACGGGCCGTCGCCGGTGCCGCAGACGTGTGGGCCAGCCATGGCCAGACCACCGCCATGGAGGCCGGGCTCGGCCTCGGCAATGACGACATCGGCATCGTCCTCAACGCGATCGACAAGCAGCTGCTCCCGATCGACCTCTATGTCGCGGCCAAGGATTCCGCACTCGACGACACGCTGGCCGCATCCTATTCGGTGGCTTCGCAATACAACCCGCAGGCCGGCGGCATCGTGGAAAAACTCCGGGCCGCGCGGCCCAACCTCGACCAACGCTACGTCAATCGCGTCCGCCTCGGAGGCGTGAAGTTCTGGCTCGATGGCAGCCTCGACACGGCCTGGTTCACCGAGCCCTACACGCAGAATCCAGCCGGCAAAACCGGGGCCTTCGCCGGGTATCGGCAGATTCCCGACGAGGTGCTCGACGCCGTCTTCGACACATACTGGCCCACGGATCTCCAGATCCACATGCACATGAACGGTGACGCGGCTGCCGACCAGGCGCTCGCCGCGATCGCGAAGGCTGTGAAGAAGCACGGCATGCACGACCACCGGCCGGTCTTCGTGCATGCTTCGTGGCTGCGGCCTGATCAGATCGAGAAGATGAAGGCCTGCGGAGCGATTCCGAGCTTCCTCACGGCGGGCATCATTCCCGGTGGCGACGCCGTGGTGAAACTCTGGGGACCGGAGCGGTCGGCCGGCGCAATGGCATCGCGAACCTTCCTGCGGGCCGGCCTGCCGTTTACCTACTCGCACGATGCTCCAGTCTCGCCCGTACCCTCGATCCTGGCGCTGGTCGACGCCGGTGTGAATCGGCTCTCCGGCAGCGGGAAGGTAGTGGGGCCTGACGAGCGGGTGTCGCCGTATGATGCCCTGCGGGCGGTGACGTCCACCGCCGCTTATCAGCTCAAGGAGGAGAAGTCCAAGGGCACGCTCGAGCCTGGCAAACTGGCCGACCTCGTGATCCTCGCCAGGAACCCGCTGAAGGTGGAGCCCACCACGATCAAAGACATCACCGTCGTGGAGACGATCAAGGAAGGCCGCACGGTCTACACGCGGTAGCACCGCAAGCCGAAGAGAAACCGGCTCACTCGCCAATCACCTTCACGAGCACCCGCTTCGGGCGACGTCCGTCAAACTCGCCGTAGAAGATCTGCTCCCACGGCCCGAAGTCGAGCCTGCCCGCCGTGATCGCCACGACGACCTCGCGGCCCATCACCTGCCGCTTCATGTGGGCGTCGGCGTTGTCTTCACCCGTGCGGTTGTGGCGGTAGACCTGCGGGCTGGCGTCAAACGGGGCGAGCCGCTCGAGCCACGCCTCGTAGTCAGCATGCAGCCCCGGTTCGTCATCGTTGATGAAGACGCTCGCCGTAATGTGCATGGCATTGACGAGGCACAGCCCCTCGCGGATGCCCGACGTCGCGACGATCGTCTCCACCTGCGGCGTGATGTTGAGAAAGCCCCTGCGGGCCGGAATCGTGAACGTGAGATGCTCGGTCGTGGATTTCATACGCGTGCGTTTCCGTCAGTGCCCTCAGGATACCCGCCCGATCGCAGGTGTCGCCAATGACGGTGGCCGTTGCCCGCCTTGAAAATGATGTTCATGGTGAGTGAGTTCCGCGGGCCGCACGGCCTCGCAGCTGCAGGGACAGGCGTTAATTTGCCCGGAGGTGATGGTCGCGCGTATGAATTGCTCCCAGTAATTGATCCGCGGTGTCGCAGTCGACCGATGTGTCGGAGGCATTCCCGGGTCAGCCATAGGACACGTGTCGGAAAACAAGTGACGGTTGGTCGGGGCCTGAGCCACGACCATCCGGCAGGTGTAGGCCGGTGCGAGTGAACGCCCTCGGGCATTCGTTCGCGCCGGCCTTTTTCGTTTCACCGCCCAAGGGGCCATCGCAATGAAGACCCGGACCACGACCAGACGAGAGCGAACGACGACCAAGCGCACGCTCTTCGGCCATATGGAACGGCTCGAAGGCCGTTCGTTGCTGGCCGTGAGCATCATACGTACGACCGACAATCAGCGGTTCACCATCGACGACACTTCGATTGATAAAAGCTTCGTCGAGTACCAGGCCTTCAAGGTCACGAACACCTCTGGCGTCCCGCTCTCGAATCTGTGGGTGAAGGCAACCGACTTCGATGTGACTGAGAAGGTACAACTCGCCCCCAACGAAGACGGCCTCTACTACCTCGGCGACCTTGCGGCCGGTGCCTCGGATACGGCGTTCTTTTACTTCCAGGCCACGGCCGTCTCGACGACGACACCCGATCCTCAGACCTACACGATCGAGGTTTGGGACCACGCCCCGCCCCTCCCTGATCCCGCAATTCCCGGCGACGCTCCGATCGACTCGCAGGCCTTCGAGTTTTCATGGGTTGCGGCCGCAGACGAAAACAACGACGGCAGCGTGACGGAAACGGTGAGCGTGTCGTATTCCTCCGGCGGCATGCCGGTCAGCGGGCCCGTCGTGGGTGGCGACATGACGATCACCGTGACCGGTGAGATCAAGAACAACGCCGACCGTGTGCTCTTCATGCCCGCCACCAGTCTCAACTGGCCGGCTGACACCTTTGAACTTCGCAACACGAATGTCTCGATCGACGGCGTGCCACTGGGCGACGACATCATCTGGCAGCGGTTCCCAGATCGGCAGAAGCGGGATTTCGTCGCCATCTATGAGTTTTCCATCAACGGCACGACCGCCTCCCCCACGCCTGTCACGCCCCGCGAATACACGGCGATCGGTGACATCGGCAATCGCAAATTCGACCATTCGCGGCTGATCGACGGCGTAGCCGACATTCCGCCGGTGGTCTACGAGACAGCGTTGGAGATCACCAAAACCGGCACAACCACGGCCGTGGCCGGTTCGGCAAGTGTTTCCAGCTACACGATCACCGTCACGAGCACGGGCCTGAGCGACTCGACGGGGGTGGTCGTGACAGACACTTGGCCAGCCGAATTCACGAAGCAGGCGATCACGCCTCCACCCGGCACGACGATCACCGATGAGACGGCGACCGGATTTAACTGGACCATCGGCACGCTTGCCGCCGGGACGAGCAAAAGCCTGACGGTGAGTTTCACGGTTCCGAGCACGACCGCCCCGGGCGTCTATACCAACACGGCGGTCGTCGCCAGCACCACGCCCAATCCCAATCCCGACACAGCCAGCACGTCGACGTCGGTCGTTGACGCGCCCTTGACGATCACGAAGTCACCAAACGTCACGGTCGTCGCCGGCTCGGCGAGCGTGCAGAGCTACTCGATCGTGGTCACCAACACGAGTGGTGTCACGGCGGA
>JBIKNV010000135.1:0-6937 GCA_044358475.1 Pirellulales bacterium
GGTTGTTCTCGCTCGGCCTCGCGAGATTCTTGGTCCCCAACGTGCTGGCCGAACCGCCGAGTCGGTTCAAGGTCGGCTTCAAAGATGGGTTTCCCTCTGGAAAGGTCGAGACCAAGTTCGTCGCCCAGTACGGCGTCTGGGTGGTGAACGGCGACTTCCAGGGCGAGCAGCAGATCTATGCCCTCAAGACGGTTTGCACGCACCTTGGTTGCACGCCCAACTGGCTCGAGGCTGAGCAAAAGTTCAAGTGCCCCTGCCACGGCAGCGGTTTTTACAAGGACGGCATCAACTTCGAGGGGCCGGCCCCTCGGCCGCTGGAGCGGTATGCCATCCGGATTGCTGACGATGGCCAGCTCGAGGTCGATAAGAGCCGTGCCTTCCAGGAGGAACTCGGCCAGTGGGCCGATCCTTCTTCGTTCATTCCCGCCTGACCCCCGCCCTCCCTGGTTGACGTTCCATGGCCATTGGCGAAACCATTCGCAACTCGCAGATCTGGAAGAGCATCTTCCGTCATCCGATGCCGCTCGACAGGCGGAATCGGATTGTTGTGATGCTCACCAACTTCTTCCTCCACCTTCATCCGGTGTCGATCAAGAAGCAGGGCATCGCCCTCTCCTTCACGTGGTGCATGGGCGGTGTGACGTTCTTTCTCTTTCTCGTCGAGACCGTCACCGGCGTGCTGCTGATGTTCTATTACCGGCCGACGCTTGAGTGGGCCTACAACGACATCCTGGCCCTTCGCGACGTGACGAGTCTTGGCATTTTGCGTGAGCTTCACCGGTGGGGGGCTCACGCGATGGTGATCACCACATGGCTCCACATGTATCGCGTGTTTCTCACCGGCAGCTACAAGCCGCCTCGTGAGTTCAATTGGGTGGTCGGTGTGATCCTCCTTCTGCTCACGCTTCTGCTCTCATTTACTGGCTACCTGCTGCCGTGGGATCAGTTGGCCATCTGGGCCATCACCGTGGGTTCCAACATGGCCCGTGCCACGCCCATCCTGGGCTACGAAGGCCCCGGTCAGCAGCTCCTCACGATCGGTGGCATCGACCTCATCACCGATGGGTCCGACGCCCGCTTTGGCCTCCTTGGCGCGCGGTTTGTCGGCGAAGAAACGCTCAATCGTTTTTATGTGTTGCACTGCATCGCGATTCCGCTGGCGGTCGCTCTGCTGCTGGCCATCCACTTCTGGCGTGTGAGAAAGGACGGCGGCATCAGCGGCCCGCTGTGAGTCGACCACCATGCATTCAAGCGGCTTTTTCCTCAAAGATGTTGCCGGGTTCCTGGGCGGCTATTACGCCTTCATGGCCGTCATGAACGGCGTGGCGGCATTGCTGCTGTGGCAAAAAAAGCGAAATGCCTGGGCGGTCACGTGGGCCGTCTTCGCCGGGGCCATGATGGTCCTGTCGAGCCTCGCTCTCTCGGCGTCTCCGGCCCTCGTGCCGGCGCTGCCGTCGGCCGCGCGGTCGCTCGTCAATTCCCTCTCTGGACCGGTGCTCTACACGCTCGGCACCACCGTGCTGCTCGTGGTGCTGTTCGTCTTTCGCAAGTTCTTCGTCCAGCCAATGGTCGCTTGGTCGATCCTCAACGTGATGCTTCTGCTCATGGGGCTGTCGATGGCCGACGAGAATTTTGCGGCGATCGTCATGAAGCCCGATAACGTGCCGATCGTGGGGCTCGTTTTCCTGCTGGCGTTCTTCACCTGGGTGGCGACCAAGCAGGCGGTCGTCAATGACGAACGGATCGCCCAGGGACTTCCGCCGATGGAGAAGGTCAACGACGAAAAGGTGCTGGTGTGGCCTGACCTCGTCTACACGGAACTGATCTGCATGGTGGGTGTGTCGGCATTTCTGCTCTTCTGGGCGATCTTCCTGCCGGCGCCGCTGGAAGAGCCTGCCTCCAGCGTGAAGACTCCCAATCCATCGAAGGCGCCGTGGTACTTCCTCGGGTTGCAAGAGATGCTCGTCTACTTCGATCCGTGGTATGCCGGCGTCGTCCTGCCGAGTCTCGTGGTGTTCGGGCTGATGGCGATGCCGTATCTCGACTTCAACAAGAAGGGCAACGGCTATTATTCGATCGAGGAGCGGAAGTTCAGCTATCTCGTCTACCAGTTCGGGTTTTTCGAACTCTGGATCACGCTCATCATCCTGGGCACGTTCCTCCGCGGTCCCAACTGGAACTTTTTCGGCCCGTTTGAGTACTGGACGCCTTACAAGGTGGAAGTGCTGAACAACGTCGATCTTCCGCAGATGTTCTGGGTGAATCTCCTTGATCGGCCGTTGCCACGTGCCCCGCAGGGGGCGGGGGTGCTCACGCAGATTGGCTTTGTCCTGCTTCGCGAGGCGCCCGGTTTGGTGCTCTTGGGCGCCTACCTGGTGCTCCTGCCGCCGTTGTTGGCCGTCACCGTGTTTCGCGGGTTCTTTGCGAAGATGGGATTCATCCGCTACATGGTCATGGTGTCGCTGATGCTGCTGATGCTCACGTTGCCGATCAAGATGATTCTGCGGTGGACGTTCAACTTGAGATATCTGGTGAGTATCCCTGAGTTCTCGCTCAATTTTTAGTCGTTGGCTCTTGCCCCGTTACCGGATTTTCATCCATGCCTGCAACCGAACAGACCTGGCGAAGCCTGAAACTGCTCCATGTGGTGTTTGCGGTGTCGGCGGTGGTGTTGCTCGTTGCCACCGTCATGATGCTCGCGGGCGATCACAATCGGCCGTGGAAGAAGTACCAGCGAGAGTTTCGTGACCTCGAGACCTGGTCGGCGGCGGCCCGCGTCGACGAGCAGGCGTCACAGGCCTACCAAGACAAGGCTCGGGAACTGGAGGCGTCGCTGGCGGCGACCCGGCGGGCTGATGTCGATGCGACCTTGGTCGAGTCGTTCGTGGCCCAGGTGCAAGCTGAGCCCGCCGACGCGCAGGCTGCTGATCGTGTCCGGCTCGACGCCGACCAGCTTCGCACGCAGACCGATGCCGATGAGCGTCTGGTGTTGCGGGGTGATCTGCTGCAGCGCTGCCGTGATATCGTCGCGCGGGCGAAGTTCCGCGAGGATGGTCTGGCTGGGGCGCTCAAGCTTCGCAAGGCCGAACTCGACAAGAATCGTGCCGACTATGAACTGGCCATTGCCGACGAAGCCCCGGCGGAAAAGCTGGCGACCCTCCTGGCCCGTGCGGACGCCAAGCGGGCCGAGGTGGGAGAGGCCACGCTTGCGGTGCAGACCGCCAACACCTATCGCACGGGCCTCGAATCGACGTTGCGGAAGCTGACCGCCGAAGAGGATGCCGCCGCCAAGTCGTTGGCTGACCATCGCCAAAAGGTTGCGCTTCTCACGAAAACGCTGACAGATAAGGCCCCCAACGTCGGAAAGAGCCTGTTGGAGCTGCCGGTTCTCGACGCATTTAATGGTCCGCTGCGAATCGATCAGATTTGGCTGCCGCAGCTCACGCTCAACAACAATTTCCGTGATGTGGCTCGCTTTGATCGCTGCACGACCTGCCACCAGGGCATGGCGAAGGCCGTACCGGGCGGTCCGTTCGACCCGGCCTATCCGCAGCAGGAAGCGGTCACGCTCACTCTGTCCACGCCCGAAGCGGCTCCGCAGCCGGCGGTCGTATCTGGCGACGCGAACGAGCAACTGCAGGCGATGTATGGCTTTCAGCTCGCGCCGCGCGGGCTGTTTGATCACGACGATCCGACCGTGAGTGTTGTGGTAGCGGAGTCGCCGGCGGCCATCGCCGGGCTGCGTCCTGGTGATGTGATCGAGCAGATCGCCGGTGGCCCGATCGGTTCCCGGAGCATCGCGGCGACCGCACTCGTGGAGATGCCGTCGTGGGGACAGCCATTGTCATTGGTGGTGAACAGGGGCGTCCCGCAGCCTTACTCATCCCATCCACGGCTCGATTTGTTCGTCAGCGATTCCAGCCCCCACCCCATGAAGACGTTCGGCTGCACGGTCTGCCATCAAGGGCAGGGCAGTTCCACAAGTTTCAAGTGGGCCTCTCACACGCCGAACTCGCCCAAGGAAGCCCACCAGTGGCACGACGATCATGGCTGGTTCAACAACCACCACTGGATCCTGCCGATGCTGCCGGAGCGGTTCGAGGAATCGAGCTGCCTGAAGTGCCATCACCAGGTGGTCGACCTCGAGCCGAGCGAGCGGTTCCCCGATCCGCCGGCACCGAAGCTGGTCGAGGGGTATCACCTGATTCGCCAATACGGCTGCTATGGGTGCCATGAGATCAATGGCTGGGCCGGGCCGGACAAGCGGATCGGGCCGGACATGCGGCTCGCCCCGAACTACCATGAGGTGGCCGCCGCGATCGGTGACGATCCCGCACTGGCGGACCTCGGTTCGACGATTGGCCGTTGGGTGAGTGATGTGCGGAGCAGCCCGGATGGTCGCGAGGCCCGCATGCGGCTCCGCGATGCGATCGACCGGGATGCGGCTGCTGGTGTCGAGGCCAAGCTGTCGTCGCGGTCGCACGAACTGGCGGCATTCCTGAAGGATCCCGAAACCCCCGGCACGCTCCCCAAGGTGGGCCCGAGCCTGCGGCATGTGGCGAGCAAGGCGGGATTTGACTGGCTCTACGCATGGCTCCGCAATCCGCAGGACTTCCGGCCATCGACGAAGATGCCCCGGTTCTTCGGGCTCTGGGAGCATCTCGAGGGCAAGGGGCTCGAAGAGTCGATGCGGTACGAACCGCTCGAAATTCGTTCGATGATCCACTACATGCTCGCGTCGAGTCAGCCGTTTGAGTACGTCAAGCCGTACGACGGGATCACGGCGGCAGCCGATCTCGAGCGGGGCAAGAAGGTGTTTCAGGTGCGGGGCTGCCTCGCCTGTCATCAGCACGCTGATTTCCCTGATGCCGAAAGCATTCATGGTCCCGAGTTGTCGCGGATAGGCGCCAAGGCGGCCTCCCATCCAAACGGTGCGGCGTGGCTCTACAGCTGGCTGCGTGAGCCAGCCCGATACCACCCGAAGACCATCATGCCGAACGTGCTGCTCGAGCCGGTGCCGCTTGCGGATGGCACGCTCAGCGACCCGGCCGCCGACGCCACGGCGTACCTGATGCAGTCAACCCAGGAGTGGCAGCCGGTCGACGTTCCCGGAGAGTCGCTGACCTCCGCAGAACGCGAAGCCCTCGATGAGTTGGCTCTCATGTACCTCGCGGAGAGGTTTCCGGCAGCCCGTGCGGCAGACGTGCTGAAAAATGGCATCCCGGCTGGGCAAGCATCGATCCGGGGCGATGAGCAAATGTTCGTCGGCCTGTCGGATGACAGCCGCGATGCCACGTTGCTTGGGTATGTCGGCAAGAAGACGATCGCCAAGCTTGCGTGCTACTCGTGTCATGACATTCCAGGTTTTGAAGATGCAAAGCCAGCGGGCGCAGCGTTGGCCGATTGGGGCCGCAAGGATCCGTCGCGGATCGCGTTTGAGCAGGTTTCGCATTTCGTCATGCACCAACTCGCGGGCCACGGTCATGGGCACCACGGTGATCACAATGCTCACGAATCAGATCACGGCGGCACGTCCGCCGACGATCTTGGCAAGACCGAGTTGGCGTACGGCCTGTCCGAGCACGAGGGCGGGCACGTCGATCCGGAATCGGTTGACCCAGACACTGGCTTCTTCCTCCAAAAACTGCTCGGCCACGAACGGGAAGGCTTCCTGTGGCAGAAACTGCGGCAGCCACGGAGTTACGACTACAAGAAGGCTGAAAACAAGACGTACAACGAGCGGTATCGCATGCCGCAGTTTCCCTTCAGCGATGAGCAGCGGGAAGCGGTGATGACGTTTGTGCTCGGGCTGGTGGCGGAGCCGCCGGCGCCGCAGTTCGTTCATACGCCATCACCGCGTGAACAGGCGCGGCTCGACGGGCTCGTGGTCGCCGAACAGTACAACTGCGGCGGGTGCCATGCGCTCGAGATGGACCGATGGGACGTCCGGTACACGCCTGGGTCGCTTGGCGAGACCGCCGAGGCGGCCGATTATCCCTTCCTGGCGGCGCACTTTACGCCGCAGCAGGTGGAAAAGTCGCTCCAGACCGACCGGCAGGGGCGGCGGAGTGCAACGCTCGTCGGCATGCCGATCCTTGACCCCGAGACGGGTCGTGCGCAATTTGTCGACGAAGATGGCGTGCCGGTGGAAGCCGACGACGAAGAAGCAGTTCTTCACCGCTCGATCATGCCGTGGCGAGACCTCCTCATCGACGGCGAGCCTCGGCTCGTTGGCGGGCAAAACCTGATCGTGCCGGAAGAGTCCATTCAGGCCGGTCGACATTATCCCGCCCGCGGTGGCGATCTCGCCAAACTGCTGTTCCCCGTCGTGATTGCGGATGAGATGGAGATCAACCCCAACGTCAAGCCTGACGATGCATGGGGCTGGCTGCCGCCACCGCTGGTCGGCGAGGGGAAGAAGGTTCAGTCAAACTGGCTGCATAGGTTCCTGCTCAATCCGCATACGATCCGGCCGTCGGCGGTATTGCGGATGCCGCGGTTCAACTTCCAGTCGTCCGAGGCCGCCAAACTGGTCGACTACTTCGCGGCAGTGGACGGCGCCGACTATCCGTATGGGTATGACCCGCGGCTCGATGAGAGCACCTTGGCCGAGAAGGAGCGGTCCTATCCCGGTCATCTCGTGGGTGCGATGCGGATCGTGACCA
This sequence comes from Pirellulales bacterium, assembly GCA_044358475.1. Taxonomy (GTDB): domain Bacteria; phylum Planctomycetota; class Planctomycetia; order Pirellulales; family UBA1268; genus CACORA01. The sequence continues at coordinate 6,666 of JBIKNV010000135.1, forward strand.
ACAACAACTACTGCGTGAAATGCCATCTGGTAGGAAGCTACTCGCCTCCCGGCAATCCGAAGGCACTCGCGCCCCAGTTGGAGCGGGTCCATGAGCGACTGCGGCCTGACTACGTACACGACTGGATCGCCAATCCGAAGCGATTCCTGCCTTACACAGGCATGCCGGTCAACATTCCGTTCAACGCGCCAGTGAGTCAGGAACTCTATCGGGGCACGAGCGAGCAGCAGGTCGATGCCCTCACCGATCTGCTCATGCATTTCGACGCCTTT
>JBIKNV010000121.1:0-7326 GCA_044358475.1 Pirellulales bacterium
CTCCTCCGCGACGCCGGCTTTTCCATCCACTATCTGAATCTCTCCGGTGGCGACTGCGGCAGCATGACGACGGGCCCGGAGGAGACGCGGGCGATCCGAGAGCGGGAGGGGAGGGTGGCGGCGGCACTTCTCGGGGCGACCTTCCACGAGAGCCTCGCGTCGGACCTCTGCATCTTCTACGAGGAGCGGCTGCTGCGACGGCTCGCCGCCGTGGTGCGTCGGGTGCAGCCACGGATCGTGCTCACCCACTCGCCGGACGACTATATGGAAGACCATATGAACACCGCGCGGCTGGCCGTCACGGCCGCCTTCGCTCGCGGCATGCCCAACTTCGTGACCGATCCGCCGATCGCGCCCGTCACGGGAGACGTGGCCCTCTATCACGCGATGCCTCATGGCCTCTGCGACGGGCTGCGGCGGCCAGTCGTGCCAGACCTGTTTGTCGATACGACCGCCGTACAGGGCGTGAAGCGGCAGGCGTTGGCCGCCCATGCCAGCCAGAAGGAGTGGCTCGACGCCACCCAGGGAATGGACAGCTACCTTGACGCCGGCGACGAGGCGGCCCGCGCGGTGCGGAAGGCTGGCGGAGGCACCTGCACCTGGGCCTCTCGGCCGCAGACGATGATCCACTCACCACAGCCTTGGGCAACGCGATTGTCATACCTGAGGGAAGGTAGACGATCCGTTAAAGCGAAAGTGCGGCCCCATAGATTGAAAGAAATCGCTGCTTTTCGGCAGCCAGGGGAGGTGCGACAACAAGGGCCTCCGAAAATGTCTCGCCCCGTAGCCTTAGGAGCCTGCTCGCCATGCCGCGACCCCTCAGCCGCATCGCCCCCGACTGGTGGGACTACACGACCCTCGACGCCGAACTGATCCGCGATGCCGCGGCGCTCACGGAGGCCGACCTCGCCGCCCTCGCGCGGCCCGGGTTTCGCGTCGTCTTCTACGACACGCTCGAAGACTTCTACCTCGCCGAGGCTCTTGAGTACATCACCGCCTGGAAGCAGGCGACGGCTGACAGCCCCGTGGGGATCTGCGGGCCGATCGGTCCGACCGAGCAACTGCCGCTCGTGGCCCGGCTGGTCAACGAACTCGACCTTGATCTGCGGCACGCTCATTTCTGGGGCATGGATGAGTGGTATGACAATGGCCGTGAGGTACCTGGTACCCATCCGCTCTCCTTCGAGAAGGCCGATCGCGAACTCTGCTTCGATCGCATTCGGCCCGAGCTGCGCATGCCGGAGGCAAACCTCCACTTCCCAAAGGCCGACGTCGGGTCCTATGTCGCCAGTTGGGAGACTGCCCGCTGCGCTGTCATGCAGGGGGGGCAGGGCGATATCAAGCACTGGGCGTTTAACGATCCGCTGCGGCGGGAAGGAAAATACAAAGACGCGCCGCCATCGCCGGCCGAGTATCGGGCGCTTTCCACGCGGGTGGTCGATCTGCATCCGGTGACGCTTGCACAAAACGCCCGCACGAGCGGGGGAGGCAACATCACGATGGTGCCGCAGCGGGCGATCACCGTGGGCCCCGTGCAGACCTGGCAGGCGGAGAAGTTTTCGATCTGGCAGGCGGGCGTGCATGACAACCCGCTCGGGCAGCGGCTCACCGCGCTGATGATCTCGAAGGGCCTCGCCGATGCGAGCGTGCCAATGTCGCTCCTGGCTGATCACCCCAACGTGCAGTTCAACTACTTCCGTGGCGGACTCGGCAGCTGCGCCGTCGAGATGCATTGATCGCGGATGACCACGCTCCCGCTGTGGCGACTGTTTCTTACGGCCGGAGCAGGCCGCGTTCGTAGCCGCGGGCGACCACCTGGGCGTTGTTGGCGGCGTCGAGCTTTTCTTGGATCGCCACCACATGGGCGCGGGCCGTCCGCTTGGCGATGCCCAGCCGCTCGCCGATCGCCTCGTAGGTGAGGCCCTCGGCGAGCAGGACGAGCACTTCCTGTTCGCGGCCGGTGAGTGGGCTGTACTTGTCGCGAGCGGCGATCCGGCGGGCCACCGCCTCGCCAATTGGCCGACCGCCGGCTGCCGCTTCCCGGATCGCCGCGACGAGCTCGTCGTAGCGGGCCGACTTGGTGACGTAGCCCGCAGCACCGGCGTCGAGCGCGACGACGGCGTCGGCGGCGTCGTCTGATGACGTGAGCATGAGAACCGGGGGGGCAGGCGTGAGCTGCCGCAGCCGGGTGAGCGTGGCGAGGCCATCGAGGCCCCGCATCGCCAAGTCGAGCAACACGAGATCGGGTCTGAGCCGCTGGCAGGCCTCGACGGCGGCATCGCTGTCGGTTGCCAGGCCGGCGATCTCGAAGTCGGCCTGCCGGGTGAGTGCCTCGGCGAGCCCTTCGAGAAACACGGGATGGTCGTCAACGAGCAGCAGACGCATCGGGTTCCTTGCGCTCAGCGATTCCGTTTGGAAAACCCGCACTATGCCAACAGAAGCCAGCCCGCGCCCACTGGCACTTGTGACGACCGCCTCGCCATCTCACTGCAGGGTCTCATCCCATCAAGCGGTCACGGGGGCACGCGGATCGTGACAGTCGTGCCGTGGCCGGGGTGGCTCTCGATGCTCACCCGGCCGCCGATGCGAGTGGCTCGCTCGGTGAGACCACGCAGGCCGAAGTGGCCGGCGGAAGGCTGGTCGGCAGCGTGGGGATCGAAGCCCGAGCCGTTGTCGGAGACGGTGGCGACGATGCCCTGCGTGTCGGCCGTGAGGCCGACCGTGATCCTGGTCGCAGCAGCGTGATGGGCGGCATTGTTGATCGCTTCCCGCAGCATCCTGAGGAGATGATGCGTCGTTTCGGCGGGCAGTGTGGGGAGGGGCCCGGAGACATTGAGCTCGACCGGGGTGTCGGTGAGGTCGCGGAGTTCCGCGAGCATCACAGTGGCGCGGTGGGCGATGCTGCCCTGGAGGCGGGCCGGCTCGCGAAGGTCCCAGACATACTGGCGGGTTTCGTCCTGCAGCCGGGCGAGGATTTCTCGTTGCCGCTCCATCGTGCGGCGGGCATCCGGGTCGGCGACGCTTCCTGCAGCCGAATCGATCCGCAGGGCCAGCCCGGCCAGATCCTGTTCCAGCGAATCGTGAAACTCCCGCGCGATCCGCCGCCGCTCCTCGGCCACGGCCTCGGCCTGGATCTTTTGTTCGATCACGGCCAGCTGTCTGCGTACCTGACGCCGCAGGAGAGCCACCCAGACGAGGGCCGCAAGACCGGCCGCGAGGCTTCCTGCCAGTGCGACGGCCAGCCGCCGCGGCGTCCACAACGGCGGCCCCGCAAGGAGCACGACGTCATCAGGAGCGACCGGAAACAGGTCGTAGCTGCGGGCGCGGAGGCTGTAGTTGCTCGTTGTCGTTTCGGTCACGAGGGAAGGAGCCGTGACCTGCACCCGTGATAACCGCGTGATCTCTCCAGGCAAAAGGGAAGGTGCAAAAACTCTCAGCATGATGCCGTCGAGATCGCCGATCAGGAGCGTCCCCGCGGTGTGGTCTTCGCGTTCGCGAACTGGCACCTCGATCTGGATCACTTGGGCGTCGCAGCCGGCACGCAAGACGCCGACACTCGGCCGCAGCGGCTCGGGCGGCTCGCCCGTGCCGATGCGACGCAGGCGGGCCTCCGCAAGCCGCGTGGCGAAAGGGCCCCGCTCTGCGAAGCCGACCGCCTCGATCCGATCGCCGGCCGCAATCGTCGTCGCTTCCTCGAAGGCTTCGTCCGCCAGCAGCACGCACAGGCCACGGTCGCCATCGGTGAGAAACAGCCGTTGGGCCCGGGGCGGCGCCGCGACGATGCCCGATACCCCCTGCAGGCCGTCGGCGGGCTCGCCACGCCCGAGATCCGCAAAGGCCACATCTGGCAGTGAGAAGAGATCGGGCGGGGCCGGCTCGATCACGGTCACATGGTGATCGCCGGGAACGAGCAGATAGGGCTGGATCAGCTGCCGACGGTCGTTGATTTCTCCAGCTGCGATGCCGGCCAGCCGCAGCCGGGCACCGACCCATGTTTGGGCTACGGCATCGGCTGGGGCCACTTCGAATCGGGCATCGACGACTGTCCCTGCCGCGTTGAGGGCAAGGCTGCCTCCATTCTCGCCGGTCCGCCGCCAGCTCCGGCCGACACCCTCCAGGGAGACCCAGTCGTAATGCAGCACACCGGAAGTCATCTGCTGCGGTGTGATCGGCTTGGGCTCCGGCGGCGGGCCGGCGCCAAGCCGCTCTATCCGTCCGTCCCGAATGCCGTTCAGGAGCAGCCCACGGTGGACGACGCCGCTGACACGCACGCCATCCCCTGCCGTGAGTTGTGGATCGCCGGAGCGAGGAACGACAAAGGTGCTGCCGCTGTCATCGCGAAGAAAGATCGTGCCTTGCGAATCACGGTGGGTGACCACGGCTTCGAGGTGCACCGGTGGAGGTTCATCGTTGTTGCCAACATCCGACTGGGCGACGGCGACGGCTGTGGTGAGAGGGCCGGTTTCGGCTGCCGATAGGCGATCTGCGGCGAGCGCGTCTGCTGTGACCGCGACAGTCACCAGCGCGCACGAGATGGGCAAACGGTGCAGGTTCATGGCGGTGAGGGAGTGAACTGGCGGTGCGGGAATATGCCTGCAACCAGAAAGCATACTGCGGACGTGTTGCAGGAGCCGCCAGGCGCAAGCCGGCGGGCTGACGCACGAATCGGCGCCACTGCGGGCCCCCGGGCTCGCGCCCGGGGCTAGCTGGAGTGCTGCGCGATCCATCCACCCCCTGCACTGCCCGCCTGGAGGGCGGGCTTACAAGAGCGACCGGAGGGTCGCCAAGCGAGCCGAGGCCAGGATGGCGAGGCTCGCGTGAAGCAGCCGGCGGGCGTACGAGAGCGAACGGGCGTTCGCCAAGAAACCCGAGGCCAGGATGGCGAGGGTTTCGTGAAACTAGCCTTTGGCGGCCTTGAGCCGGGCCGAGAGCCGCGACTTGATCCGGGCGGCGCGATTGCGATGGATCGTGTTCTTGGCAGCCGCCTGATCGGTCTTCTTGGCGACGGTCCGGAACTGCTCCGTCGCGGCGGCGACGTCACCCGACGAGATCGACTGAAGAACCTTACGGATCTGCGTCTTGATCTCCGACTTCGCGGCTCGGTTCCGCTCCCGATTCCGAAGATTCTGACGATGACGCTTTTTGGCGCTGGCCGAGTGGGGCATTCCTGATCCTTGTGCTGAACGGTCGGGGCGATGGGCGAAACGGATGGCCTCTCAGTCAGGCCGTTTCAGTCCGCTTCCTCCGCCTCTTTATGCTTCACCGTCTTCAACTTGTCCAGACGGTCGGCCACATCCCGGTATCCGAAGTCGATCACCGCGAGGGCGGAGAGGTATTTCTGGGCGGAATCGACGTCCTTGAGGCCCATCGCCAGCACACCCGCTCGGTAGAGGGCCCGCTTCCGGAGTTCGGCCTCCCTTTCGGTCAGGGCGTCGACGGCCGTCTGGTAACTCTGGAAGGCCAACTGGTATTGCTTGATCTTCTGGAAGCATTCGCCGAGTTCCAGGGCCACGGCCCCTTTGCGACGGTCATCCTGGAGCACCGCCTGGAATTCCTTGATGGCGGCGTCGTAATTGCCTTCCGTCTTGAGCCGCAGGGCCAACTCGAATCGCCATGTGATGTTCTCGGGATACCGCTCCGAGCGGGACCGGTAGACCTCGATCTCCTGCCGGGTCTGGGCAGCCCGCAACTGTTCGAGTGTCTGGCGATGCTGTGGCGTGTCCTCGGCCTCGACCTGCTTCTCCGCCACATGGACCCGGTGTCGTGCCCAGCGCTGCTGCCGATCCTCGAGATGCTCCCGCACCTTCAGGTCGTTGCCCGAAGCGGCGAGCGCCTGGCGAAGCACCTGCTCCGCGACATCGATCGTCTCCTCTTTCTCGAGAATGTCGGCGAGTTCGAGGGCCGCCTCGATGTTGGCGGGATCCTTGGCGAGCGAGTCGCGAAGGACAGCCGTCCGCGGCTTGTCGGAAGAGGTGTCGCCGGAGGCCTTGGCCTCGGCCTTGGCACCGCCGCGGCCCTCCAAACCCCGCCCCTTGGCGAATGTCTTGTCGACCTGAAGCTTCGTGATCGTCCGCTCGGCTTCCTCGGCCAGCCCCTTGATCGAAGCGATCCGCCGCCAGCAGGCGATCGCCTGATCGTATTCGCCGCGAGCTTCGAGATACTCGGCGCAGACGCGGTTCACCTCCGCATCGGCCGGCGCCGCGTCGAGGGCCGCCCGCAGGTAGATCGGCTGCGTTTCCTGGAAGTTCAACTGCCGACAGGCGTTGGCCATGGCGAGCAGCGTGCCATGGTCGTGGGGCGACGACTTTAGCAAGTCGACCCCCTTCCTGAGCAGTTCGAGCCACTGCCCCGCCGCCGCCAGTTTCTTGAGGCCGCCACGCCCTCCGGCTGAGAACAGCGCCGACAAGCCTCCCGCTTTTTTTCCGGCAAACTTTTTCTTGAGAACGGCAAAAAAACTCTGCAAATAGAGCGGGCTGGCGGGGTCGCCAAGCACGCAGGTGGCGAACATCTCGATCGCGTAATCAATGTTGCCTGCCGCCTTCTGCTCGCCGGCGAGAAAGCACTTCTGCAGCCGTTTTCGCTCTCCCTCGGAGATCACGAACGGCCTGGCCGCCGCCGGCAGGGCGCTTGGTTCGGCACTGGGCGGTGTAGACTCGGCCATGGCAGTCGGACTGGTGATGCAGGTGCGGCCGCGGAGGACCGCACGCGACGCTGGATTCTGGCACTGCCCAGGCCGCTCGCCAACCCCCAAGTGGCAACTCGGCCGATGAACGGTCGGGCCATCCAGAATTTCCCTCATGCAGCGTCTCACTGAAACGAATATGCCCGGAAAGATCGTGTTTATCGGCGCCGGGCCGGGCCACCCCGACTTGATGACGGTTCGCGCGCGGCAGTGGCTCGAGCGGGCGAAGGTGGTCGTGCATGACGTGCTGGTACCTCGCGAACTGCTCGCCACCGTCAACCCGGCCGCCGATCTGGTGCCGGTGCCACGGGGCAAGCCGACCGACACCGATCCTGGCACCGCGATCGGCAACATGCTGGTGGGATTGGCCACGGGAGGCCGCACGATCATTCGGCTGAAGGGAGGCGATCCGTCAGTCTTCGCTCGGCTGGCGGAAGAACTCCAACCGCTGCGCCGCGCCGGCATCGCGATCGAAATCGTGCCGGGCGTGACGGCAGCGTTGGCAGCCGCCGCTGCTGCGGGCATCCCCATCACCAGCCGGGCGGCCGCCTCGAGCGCCACGCTGATCACGGGACACGAGGCCGACAAGGACCCGTCGGGGATCGACTTTCGACTGCTGGCGGAACTGGCTGGAACCGTTGCCG
>JBIKNV010000122.1:0-7311 GCA_044358475.1 Pirellulales bacterium
CGTGAGCCATACCCGGGGGCCGATCAACGACCGCGTGCCCACCTACATGCTGCTCGGCTTTCCCAACGTCACCCGTGGCCCCGGCTTCCTCGGGGCGAGTGCCGGCTTCGTCTATCTCACCGACACGCGGTCTGGCCCCGCCGGCTTCGCCCGCCAGCCGGAAATCACCGACGCGCGGCAGCGGCGGCGCGAAGCGGTGCTCGACCAGATGAGGAAGGGCTACCGCGATGCGGCCGACCTCCCTGAGATCGTTGCCGACTACGACACCGCCAGCCGCCAGGCCTTCCGCATGGCCGGCCCGGAATTCATGGGGCTCTTCGATCTCAGCCAGGAGCCTGATTCGCTCCGCGACACCTACGGCGGTGAATTCGGCCAGCGGCTCCTGCTCTCGCGGCGGCTCATCGAAGGCGGTGTGCGATTCATCGAGGTCTCGCACAATCTCGGCTTCATCAATGGCACCGGCTGGGATACCCACAACGAGGGCCAGCTCAAGCAGCACCTGCTGATCGAAGAACTCGACAAGGGCCTCGCCGCCCTCGTCACTGATCTCGAGTCGCGCAACCTGCTCGACACGACGATCATCGCCGTGGCCACGGAGTTTGGCCGACCGGCGAGCTTCGACGGCGGTGGCGGCCGAGGGCATCACTCGAAGTGCTTCTCGATGGCGCTGGCCGGCGGCGGCCTGAAGACCGGCCAGGCGATCGGCACGAGCGACGAGCTGGCGATGAAGCCGGTCGAGGATCCGGTATCGCTCCCCGACTTCCATGCCACGATCCATGCCGCCCTTGGGACGAACCCCGCCGAAGAGCTCTATGACGGCGAGCGGCCGGTGCCGCTCACCGATGGCGGCCGACCCATCGCCAGGCTCTTCCCGACGGGCTGAAGCGGGAGTGTAAACCATCCCGCGGGCTTGCGCTCTGCGGCTCGCTTCACGAAACCCTCGCCATCCTGGCGGGCAGCGTTATTCCCCACCCAGCACAGGGCGCAAGCCCTGTGGCTGAAGCCGCGCCGGCTCGCACGTCATCCCGCGGGCTCGCGCCCTGCGGCTTACTGGCCTCAACAGGAAGCACCGGGCGCGAGCCCGGTGGCCTGCGGCCCTAGCGGCCCTGCACCTGCGCCGCCGTGATGCCCCAGAGGCGAAGCCTGCCGTCGTCGCCACCACTGGTGAGCGTCTCCCCACTTGGACTCACCGACACGCCCCACACGACCGCGGCATGCCCGCGAAGCACGGATACCGTCTCGCCACTGGACGCATCCCAGAGATAGACGCCCCCGTCGGCCGACACGGCGACAACCCGGCTCCCGTCAGGAGTGAATGCCACCTTCCAGACCTGCTGCGACGGACCGGTGAGCGTCGCCTGCAACGTCCCCGTTGCCGCGTCCCACAGTCGCACCGTGCCGTCGCTCGACGCCGTCGCCAACCGCTTGCCATCGGATGACAGAGCAAGCCAGTTCACCGGCTCACGATGCCCCTCGAACCGCACGCGTTCGTGCCCAGTGGCGATCTCCCACAAGCGGGCTACCCGGTCTTCACAGGCCGTATAGAGCATCGAGCCATCGGCGGAGAAGCGGCTACAGAGCACCCGCTTCTCATGCTTGAACGCCGCGATCTCGGTCGGCTCATCGCCCCACCGCCAAATCCGCGCGGCCTTGTCCTCCCCCGCTGTCGCCAGCCGCTCCCCTGTAGCATCGACATCAATCGAGTAGACCCGCCGTGAATGCGCCTCGAAGCGTCGTGGTTCGCTGACCACGGCGTCCCGACCCGACTCATCCGCTCCCAGCATCGTCCACACCTCCACGATCCCCCGGTCGCAGGCGGCCGCGAGCCGCTGGCCATCAGGAAAAAACAGCACGTCGTTCACCTGCCGGCCGTCGCGCGAGAGTGACGCGATCAACTGTGCGTTTTCCGTGTTCCACACCTCGATGCCTGACGTTGTGCCGACTGCTATTCGTGAACCCGCCCGATCATGGGTGACCGCCCGCACATCGCCCCCACATGCAATGGCCGGATTGCTGCCGAAGTCGTTCCGCCAGACCCGCACGGTGGCATCGATGCCGCCGCTCGCGAGCCAGGCCCCCCGGCGGACAGAAGCAACCGACCAAATACCCCCGCCGTGGCCGAGTCGACGACCGACCTCGAGACCGGTGGATGGATCCCAGATTCGCAGAACGGCATCGCTGGTGGCTGTGACCACGCGGCCATCAGCCGTGAAGGTAACAGCATTGGCCCTCACCGGATGCTGAAAGATGGCCCGCTCCTCGCCGGTGGCGACATCCCAGACCCGCACCGTCGCATCTTCCGCAGCTGTCGCCACGCAGTCACCTTGCAGCGAGAACGCAACGGAGAACACTCGTTTACCATGCCCGCGGAGCACAGCCCGCTCCTCCCCAGTCGCGGCATCCCACAGCCGCACCATGGCATCCTGTGATGCCGAAGCGATCACTCTGCCATCGGGAGAATAGGCCACGGAGTAGACGGTTCCCCCATTTCCTGTGAGTGAGAACTCTTCCTGACCGGTCGCCGCATCCCAGATCCGGACCGTGCCGTCGCGACCACCGGTGACGAGCTGGCGGCCATCCGGTGAAAAAGCAATGCCGTACACGATGCCCCTGTGCCCCACACACCGCGATCCTTCGAGCCCAGTCACACAGTCCCAGACCAGCGACATTCCATCGCCGCATGCCGCAGCCACCCGGCCTCCGTCCGGCGAGAAGGCTACCCCACGCAACTCCGCGTCGAGCGTGGCCAGCACCGTGTGCCGCCAGCCATCGCCGAACCCACCGCCGCTCTCAACCGGCTCCCAGAGTCGCACCGTTCCATCCTCGCCAGCCGATACCAGCCGTGGCAGCTCCGGAGCCCACGCCAGCGCCCGCACCGTTGCGGTGTGACCTTCGAGCACGGCAACGGCATCGTCGAGCGACGTCTCAAGGCACGCCAGCTCGAGCGGCCACCGGGCCCCGACTTCGGCCACGAGATCGCGGGCCATGTCGAGCAGATGACGCGCCTCTCCCTCCGCACCGCGATCCCGCGACGCCGCAGCGAGCAGCACCGTTGCCCGATACAACTGCGACCGGGCCGCTGCTCCTTCCCGCTCGGCCCGTACGGCAAAAAATGAGACGCCCACGATCGCGGCGAGCAACGCTGCCAGCGAGGCACCGATCGCTGCCGCGGCAGCACGATGCCGTCGCGCGAGCCGCACGAGCTGTTCGCCGGCGGAGAGCGGCCGGGCGACGATCGGCTCTCCCGCCAGCCAACGGCCGAGCTCCGCCTCGAGTTCCGCCGCCGTGGCATAGCGGTCGGCGGCCCGCTTCTCCAGGCATTTCGCCACGATCACGCCCAACGACCTCGCGTCATCAGCGGTGACCTCCGAATCAGCGCACACTGCCCGAGCCACCGTCGCCCGAACCGGCGGCTCCTCCTCTGCAACGACGCGGATCGCGTCGACGACCGATCGGCCGCGCAGGTCGTAAGGCAGCGTGCCCGTGAGGAGCTCGTAGAGCACGAGGCCGAGGGCGTACACGTCGCTGCGGGCGTCGATATCGTCGCCATGCCCCGCGAGTTGCTCGGGGCTCATGTAGTGGAGCGTGCCGACGACCTGCCCCGGATCGGTCAGATGCAGGGCCGTGATGGCGGCATCGCCATCTGTTGAACGGGCGATCCCGAAGTCGATCACCTTGGGCTCACCATCTCCTCCGACGAGGATGTTGCCCGGCTTGAGGTCGCGATGGATCACCCCCTTTTGATGACCGTGGGCGACGGCTGCCGCCACCTTCCGCAGCATGCCTACGCGGCTGCGAATCGAAAAGCCGCCCGCATCGCAAAACAGCGTCAGCGGTTTGGCATCCGGCACGAGCTCCATCACGAAGTAGGGAATCGTGAGCGGGCCGATCCGAGCGGTGGAGAGGGCGTGGATCTGCGCAACATGCGGATGGCGGAGCCTGGCGAGCACCTGCGCCTCGTATTCAAACCGCCTCATCTGGGCGGCTGACACGATGCCGTCCCGCATCACTTTGACCGCAACCAAACGGCTCGGTGCATGCTGTCGGGCTTCATACACCCGCCCCATGCCACCGGTGCCGATGGACCGCACGATCGTGATTCCCCCGAGGTCGGTTCCCGAAGGAAAATAGACAGGCGAGCCAACTCCAAACCCGAAGTCTTCGGAAGCCCGGCTCAGCGAAACGTGGCCCAGATCGGATGGAATGACCGCCGAAGGATCAGCGAAGCTGGTCCAGCCACTGGCGGAGCGACCTTCGCCAGCGGCTGCCTCATTCCGAATCGCCAGATCCGCTGAGATCGGCGGCGCAGCCGGCTCCGATCGCGACGATTCGCTCACTGCCTGAGCCTTGCCCTGCTCGTCCCGATCGGCTTGCTGCATGAGTGGATTGTACCCCCGCCTGTGGGGACTGCACGTCGAACGAGCGTTTCAGCAGCGACTCGCGGGCAGCGATAATCTCACCCACCATCTCACAGGCACGTCGTTGCCGCGGAAACGCCGGCGCGTTCGCAACTTCCCGCCGCCAGCGTCGAAGCTGGATCTGGGCGGCACGGATGATCCGTACGGGGTCGTTAACAGCCGCAGGGAGCCGGAGCACGGTGTGGCACTGAATCTGCCTGTGCGCACGACCAACCTGTATTCGGTCAGCGAAAGAACTCACGCACGCCATGGCACACCCATCGACAAACGAGCTACAGGGAACCTAGAGAAGGCAACGCGCTCTCCGTCCTTGCCTGTTAAGGCGAGACCGGAGGCCGGCAGGGGCAAACAAAATTTGGGACGGGCAAAAAATCGCTAGAATCCATCGTGGATCCTCCCCGTCGAGGGGAAGTCCTCACCCCCAGAAAATCGGGTGTACGCCGGTTCTTGGCCACAAACGCGAGACCAATCGCAATGGATGCCGACAATCTCTCCTCACCCGATCTCACTGACTGCCTCTCGCAGCTGGCGGAAGGGAACCTGGCCGCCCGAGACCGAATCCTGGAACTGTGCTCGGCGCGGCTGCGGCTGCTCGCCCACCGGATGCTCCGCCGATTTCCCGCCGTGCGTCGCTGGGACGACACCGACGATGTCTTTCAAAACGCTGCGTTACGACTCCACCGCGCCCTGGCAGAAGTGCCTGTCGCCTCGGTGCGTTCTGTCATGGCTCTGGCGGCGACGCAGCTCCATCGGGAGTTGATCGATCTGGCTCGCCATCATGCCGGGCCACAGTCCTACGCTGCCAATCACGCCTCGAATGTGATGCCTCGCGCGTCGGCCCCCGCGACTGGAGCACGCTTCGTTGATCTCGCCTCCGCGTCGGACCCCCTGCTCGACCGCTGGACCCGCTTCCACGAGGCAATCGCGGCCTTGCCAGAGGACGAGCGCGAACTTTTCCACCTCGTCTGGTACGTGGGCGCCGACCAGAAAACGATCGCCGACCTGCTGGAATGCTCGCCGCGGACCGTCAAGTCTCGATGGCGTGTTGCTCGGGAAAAGGTGCGGGCCGCGCTCGGCGGCCAGTCACCCGAGTGATCAATCCGCAGCCGACTCGGCATCGAGGCTCCGCAGGATCGCCAGCGCCTCTTCGAGCGTCGGACTGGCGGCCCCGCGGACGTGCCCGTGCCGGCAGGCGCTGGCCAACAACTCGACATCGAAGAAGTCAGGGTGTGACTCCAGCCGGTGCCGCGCTCGCTGGCCAAGCGTGCCAGCCGCATGGGACTGGGCTGCATCGAGCGACTCCAGCAGCCAGCGAGTGCGGGGTGTGATCAGGCCGTCGAGAGCTGCGAGCCCCGCAGTGAGCGAGTCACCACGATCGATCGCCTTGCCCACATCATGCACGAGCGCCGCTGTGAGCAGTTCCTCGTCGAAGAGACGCTCTGCATGGACGATGTCAAACGTCTGAAGTGAATGCTCGAGCGGATCCCCTTCCGGATGCCGCAGCGGATCCTGCCGCACGCCAGCCAACGGCCGCAGCAGATCGGCAAGGCGATCGAAGCGGTCGCCCACGAGATGCCCGAAGCCGCCCCGGATCTCGTCGTGCGTAGGCAGTTGATGCTCGGGCACCCAGCCGCGTGTGATCCGTCGCGCCGCCCGCAGGCGTGATCGCTGCGAGTCGACGCCCCGGGCCATCAGCCGGGCCGCCTCGGCGGCGATGCGACGACGCAGTTTGTCGTCATGGGGATCGGTGTCGCTCATGACGATTATTCAGGAGCGGATGGTGCCAGCGACCGCCAGCGTAGGTTGCGGAGGCTGGCCGCGGTGGCGTAGGTCGCAATGCCCAGTGGACGCGCTGGCAGCATCTCGCTGCGCACATCAAAGGCATGGCCCGCCACGGCCTGATCGACGACCTGCCTGTCATCGATGAAGCAGACGATCTGCTCTGGCGTCACCCGCACGCGAACCGTGTACCACCGGTCCGACTCAAAATCGCCCGCCGTCGTGGTGGCGTTTTGCGAGGCATCGAGCCCGTCGATGCTCGAGAGGCCGACAACCGTCCCGCCCCAGCCTCCGACGATCAAGGAACACACGCCCTCGCCAACGGGAAATGTCAGCCCACAAAAGAAGTCAAAGCCCTCGTCGCGGCGGGCGTCGAGGGACACTTCAAAATTCGTCCGCGGAAACTTTCCTCCCCACGTGATGCCGCTCATGTCGGACCCGACGGCGATCCGAATCGCGCCCGCCTCAGCCCGCACCTCCCCCTCTCCACCAAACGGCGTCGGCTTCCAGTGGCCGAGATCGCGGCCATCAAAGAGCGACTGCCACTCTGGCTCGGCAGCGCGGGCCATGCCGGATGCCGAGACCATAATTGCCAGAGTCGCTAACCAGCAGCAGGCAGCGAGTCGCAACGGCGTCAGAGTCGAAACCTGAATTCCCATGACACCAGATCGTACCATTCCCTCGCCTATCGGCAGCGCCGATTTGGACGTCAGCCCGCCGGCTCGCGCCGGCGGCTAGCTGTACGAAACCCTCCCCATCCTGGCCTCGGGTTTCTTGGCGACCATCCGGTCGCTCGCGTAAGCCCGCCCTCCAGGCGGGCAGTGCACGGTAGCGCGGTAGCTCGCTGCATTCCACCCAGCCCCGAACGCGAGCCCGGGGGCTGCAGCGGCGTTGATCTCTGCGTCTTCCCGCGGGCTTGCGCCCCGCGGCTAGCTGTACGAAACCCTCGCCATCCTGGCCTCGGGTTTCTTGGCGACCATCCGGTCGCTCGCGTAAGCCCGCCGGCTGCCGCACGAAACCCTCGCCATCCTGGCCTCGGGTTTCTTGGCGACCATCCGGTCGCTCGCGTAAGCCCGCCCTCCAGGCGGGCAGTGCACGGTAGCGCGGTAGCTCG
>JBIKNV010000123.1:0-7273 GCA_044358475.1 Pirellulales bacterium
GGACTTCAATCCCTCTAGGAGCCATGCGATGCGACTGTTCGCCGCCGTCACGATTGCCTGCCTCGTCCTTTTCACCCCGGAGTTCACCGTGGCCGACGACACGAAGGAAGTGCCCCACCCGAAGCTGCCTGCCGGTGCCGGGAAGATCGCCGACGATGCGCCGAAGACGTTTGCAAAGACCTCGTCAGGCCTTCAGTACCGCGTGCTGCGGGCCGGCGCGGGCGCCAATCCCAAGGCCACCAACACGGTGAAGGTGAACTACCATGGCTGGCTCGACGACGGCAACGTGTTCGACAGCTCGTACAAGCGGGGTGAGCCGATCGAGTTTCCGCTCAATGGCGTCATCCCCGGCTGGACCGAGGGCATGCAGCTGGTCGGCGAGGGGGGCATGATCGAACTGCTCATCCCGAGCAATCTCGGCTACGGCGCCCGCGGCACACCCGGCGGTCCGATTCCTCCGAATGCCACGCTCCACTTCCTCGTCGAACTGCTCGAAGTGAAATAGGCGGTGATCTACCTCGATCACGCGGCCACCACGCCCCTGCGGCCTGAGGTGGAGGCGGCAATGGAGGCCGCCGGCCGCGACGGCTTTGCCAATCCGTCGAGCCAGCACGCCGCCGGCCGCCGGGCCCGGCAGATCCTCGAGGATGCCCGCGAACGAATCCTGGCCGCGGTCGGCTGCCGCTCAACCGGCCCGCATCGCTGCCGGCTCGTCTTCACGTCCGGGGCTACCGAGGCCAACCGTCTGGCCGTGCTGGGAGCCGCAAGGTCGCCGGCCGGCGTGGGGGGGGTATCTGCCCGCGACCATGCGAGCCTGAGAGCTGCCGCGAAAGACTTGGCCTCGCGGCTCGGCTGGAGCATCACCGACCTGCCGCTCGACAGCCATGGCACGCTCGATTCCGCTGCCGTTTCCGTGTGGCTCGACCAGACGCAGGGCGTTCCATGCCGCATCCTCTGCACCACGCTCGTATGCGGCCAGACAGGAACCCTTGAATCGGCTCTCGCTGTGGCGACGGCCGCGGAAAGGACGTGCCTCGTGCACGCCGATGCCACGCAGGCCGTGGCCTTCACAGACGTCGATTTCACGCGGCTTGGAGCGGCCACGCTCACGCTCGCGCCCCACAAGTTTGGTGGACCCCGTGGCATCGGCGGCCTCGTGATCCGTCGCGACGTCGATCTCCAACCGCTCCACCCTGGCCCCCAGGAGACCGGCATGCGGGGGGGCACGGAGCCGGTGGCCCTGGCGGCCGGCTTTGCGACGGCCTTGGAGCTGGCTTGCGCGGAACGGTCCGAAGCGGCTCGGCGAGTGACACGCCTGCGCGAGCATTTCGAAGCCGGCACGCGAGCCCTCGCCGAGCGTCGTGGCATTGTCGCCACCGTCGTCAGCGAGACGGCCGACCGAAGCCCCCATCTCTCGACGATCGGATTTCACGGTCGCGATCGACAGGCGATCGTGATGGCAGCGGATCTGGGTGGGCTGTGCTGCGCGACGGGCACGGCCTGCGCGAGCGGTTCGAGTGAGCCGGCACCGGCGCTGGCTTCCATGGGGCTGCCGGAGGGCATCGCCCGCGGGGCAGTGCGGTTCAGCTTTGGCCGGTTGACGACCGCAGCCGACGTGAACAGGGCAATCATGATTCTCGAGACCATCCTGTCCTGAAATGTGTGTCGCGTGATTGTCGGAAACACGTCGGTGGTGGTGTCGATTCCCAACCGACATCGTTTCAAGCAATGCACAGTCAGCCAGCTGGAAGCGGGACAGCCTTGTGCCAACCGCAGATTGAACGGTCGGCACACGGCGACCCGACCCACCTCAAAGCCGGTTTCCTCACGTTTCTAACAGTGTTCCAACATTCAACCATTGCTCGCCCTCAGGATGGGCATGATGCTGCTTTTGGGGCTTTTTGACACTCCTCATGACGGCCGAAAGAGGGTTTTGTTCAGGTCTCCTCTTCCGTCTGATACCCCTTTCTGATTGCTGTCTTCTTTTTCTCTTTTTTCAATCACAACAAGAAGTGGGAGTGCTCCAGGGATCCCGATTGGAGGGTGGCCCGCGGGTGATCAAAAAAACCCGAAAATCGCCGTCGCCCAGGGCCATTTCAGCGGGGCGTAAAACCGGTACAGTAGGGATACCAGACCCGTAGAAAAAAGGTCATGGCACGATCGGTGACGAGGAAAGGATGATCGACACGCGATGAAAATCCGTTGCACGAAGGAGCCCCTCCTGGCGGCCTTGCAGAGCGCCGCCGTCGTGGTGCCCGCCCGCTCACCCAAGCCGGTGCTCACCAACGTGAAGCTCGAGGCTGGCGAGGGCACGGCCGTGCTCTCTGCCACCGATCTCGAACTGGGCATCCGCACCGAGGTGGAAGGCGTCGAGGCATCGGCCCCCGGGGCCGTGCTGCTGCCAAGCGGACGGCTGATGGCGATCATTCGTGAGAGCGCCCCCGGCACCGTGTTCGACATTCACTCCGATGGCAATGCGGCCGTCGTCAAGGCGCCGCGGAGCGAGTTTCGGCTTCCGGCAGAAGATCCGCTCGAGTTTCCCTCCGTGGCCTCGTTTCCGAGTGAGGCCTGTTTCGAACTCACCACGCCGCTGGTGCGCGAGCTCGTGAAGCGAACAGTCTTCGCCACCGACAATGAGTCGAGCCGGTACGCCCTGGGTGGCGTGCTCGTGGAGTTCTCCGGCAACGGCGTGATCGCGGTGGGTACCGATGGTCGCCGCTTGGCCAAGATGGAGGGGCCTGCGGTTGCGACGGGCGGCAGTCCTGCCGATGTCCAGCCGATCGTGCCGGCCCGCGCCATGCAGCTCATTGAGCGATGTCTCGGCGCCGCCGACATGCCGGTGCATCTCGCCGTGCACCCGAGCGAAATTCTCGTCAAGACAGGTCCGACGACGATCTCAGCCCGGCTCGTCGAAGGCCGCTTTCCCCGCTGGCGGGACGTGTTTCCGGAGCGGCCCGAGGCGATGCAGGTGTCGCTCCTGGCCGGTCCGCTCCTGGCGGCCGTGCGGCAGGCGGCGATCGTGACGAGCGAACAGTCGAAGGGGGTCGATTTCGCGTTCGAGCCGGGCCAACTCGTGCTTTCCGGCCGGTCGGCCGAAAGTGGCGAGAGCCGGATCGAGATGCCGATCGACCATGCCGGCCCGACCGTGCGGATCAAAATGGACCCGCGGTTTGTGAGCGATTTTCTCCGTGTGCTCGATGGTGCGGCCTCGATCACGGTCGAACTTACCGACGGCCAAAGCGCCTGTGTCTGCCGTACCGGTGACGGCTACGGCTACGTCATCATGCCGCTGGCGGCCGACTGACATGCAGCATGACTCGTCCCGATCGCCGTCCGGCCCGCGTGCCATGAAGAGCCTCATGACCCGGCTGATGGCCCGCACCGGCTACGACCGCGAACAGGCGACTACGGGGCTCGCGGCGGCCTGGGACGAGGCGGCCCCGGAGACGCTCAAGGGCCGTTCCCAGCCCGGCACGATCCGCCGCGGCGTGCTCGAGGTGTTCGTGAGCCATTCGGCCCACGTGCAGGAGATGGGATTTCACAAGCGTGACGTGCTGGCCCGGCTGAATGCCTTGGTGCCGGCCGAAGGCATCACCGATATCCGCTGCCGGCTCGTCGCCGACGCCGGCCGCTGACACGATCACTGATTCTCTGGAGGTACGACCCATATGGCCGACGAGACGAGCAATTCCGAATACACGTCCGCAGACCTGAAGCACCTCTCCGACCGTGAGCATGTCCGCGAGCGATTCGGCATGTACATCGGTGACAACACATCCCGCGGCCTGCACCATCTGGTCTACGAAGTCGTCGACAACTCGATCGATGAATGCATGGCGAACTACGCCAAGCACGTGGGTGTGACGGTGAACGTCGACGGGAGCGTGACGGTCGAGGACGACGGCCGCGGCATTCCGGTCGACCGCCACCCGCAACTCTCCGAGGAGATGGAGCGCGACGTCTCGACGCTCGAGGGGGTGATGACCGTCCTCAAGTTCGGCGGCAAGTTCGAGAAGGGGGCCTATCAGACGTCGGGCGGACTCCATGGTGTGGGCGTGACGGTGGTCAATTTTCTCTCCGAGTGGTGCGAGGTGGAAGTTTCCCGCGAGGGGCACGTCTGGCAGCAGGAATACCAGCGGGGTGAGCCGACCGGCCCGGTGCGGAAGATGGGCACGACCTCGCGGGCCGGCACGAAGACGACCTTCAAGCCCGACCCGCAGATCTTCCCGCAGACCAAGTTTTCATGGGATATCCTTTCCCGCCGGCTGCGGGAGCTGGCCTTTCTGAACTCGGGCGTGCGGATCACGTTTGCCGATGCCGCGACGGGCTCGAGCGAGGAGTATTTCTACGAGCGCGGCGTCGAGGAATTCGTCGAGCACTTGAACAAGGCGAGCGACCCGATCCACTCCGATGTGATCACGATCAAGGGGGCGGGCGACGGCGTCACGTGGGATATCGCGCTCCAGTACACCGGCGAATACACCGAAAGCCTCCATAGCTACGTCAACAACATCTCGACGACCGAGGGGGGCACCCACGTCTCCGGATTTCGCTCCGCACTCACGCGGGCCCTCAATGCCTACGGGAAGAAGAGCGGCATCTACAAGGATCTCGTGCCCACCGGCGAGGACATCCGTGAGGGACTCACGGCCGTGATCAGCGTGCGTGTGCCCCACCCACAGTTCGAGGGGCAGACGAAGACGAAGCTCGGCAACGGTGAGGTCGAGGGGATCATCAACTCGGCCGTCGGCGACTTCCTTTCCAAATATCTCGAGGAGCATCCCAAGAGCGCCAAGGCGATCATCCAGAAGGGGGTGCTGGCCGCCGAGGCCCGCGAGGCCGCCAAGAAGGCCAAGGCATTGCTCCGCGAGCGGAAGGGCGCCCTCTCCGGCGGCGGGCTGCCGGGCAAACTTCGCGACTGCACCAGCCGCGACGTGGAGCGGTGCGAACTCTATCTCGTGGAGGGTGACTCGGCCGGCGGGAGTGCCGAGGGGGGGCGCCATCGCGAATACCAGGCGATCCTCCCGTTGCGGGGCAAGATCATCAATGCCTACAAGAGCCGCGACGACAAGGTGCTGGCCAACGAGGAGGTTCGCAGCGTGATCTCGGCGATCGGCGCCGGGATCGGCGAGGAGGCTGACCTGTCGAAGCGACGGTACGACAAGGTCGTGATCATGACCGACGCCGACGTCGACGGCTCCCACATCCGGACGCTCCTGCTCACGTTTTTCTACCGGCAGATGTACCGACTCGTGGCCGAGGGGCATGTCTATGTGGCCCAACCGCCACTGTTCCGGGTGCGGAGCAAGAAGCAGGTCTACTACGTGCAGACCGAGGAGGAGATGAAGAACCAGCTCCTCGATCAGGGGCTCGGCGAGGGAGTCTTCCTCCCGGGCGACGGCCGCGAGATCGCCGGTGACGAGATGCAGAAACTCTGCCGCACGCTCTCCGGGCTCGAAGATGCGTTGCTGGCGCTCGAGCGGCGGGGTATCAGCCTCCGCGACCATGCCGCCCGTCGTGATCCAACCACGGGCAAGCTGCCGATCTACCACGTCTACTACGGTCTCGAGGAGCGCTGGTTCACGAGCCGCGACGATCTCGAGGCCTTCGTGAAGACGAAGGAGCAGGCCGCCGGCGGTGAACTCCAGATGGGGCGTGCCGAAGAGGCCGCGGCCGCCGGCGACCCGACGCCCGGCACGGCGCCCGGCACCGGTGTCGACCAGCTCGTGGTGATCGACCTGCACGAAGTCCGCAGCATCAACGCGGGCCTCAAGGAGCTCGAAGCGATGGGATTCGACGCCGAGGCGCTCATGCCGCAGGATCGCACCGGCCGCGAGGAGGCCCGCTACACGCTCAGGCGCGGTGAAAACGAGATCGGGCTGGATGATCTTCGTGGGCTGCTGACGGCGGTGCGACGGGCCGGCGAAAAAGGCCTCTCGATCACCCGCTTCAAGGGGCTTGGTGAGATGAACGCGGAAGAGTTGCGGGAGACGACGCTCGATCCGGCCAACCGCACGCTCTTGCGGGTGACGATGACCGACGCGGCGGCCGCCGACGACCTCTTCCGCGTGTTGATGGGGGAGAAAGTGGAGCCCCGCCGCGAGTTCATCGAGCGGCACGCCCTCGACGTGAAAAACCTCGACGTCTGACATCCCAACGGCAAGCCGCCGGGCGCAAGCCGGCGGGATGCGCACCAGCGCCGCTCAGTACCGAATCGCCAAGCCGGCATCGGAGAAGAAGTTGGCGGCGTCATTGGTGAGGCCCCAGCCGACGCGGAGGCCGAGTTCCACATTCTCGCCGAGGATGAGGTGGGTGCCCGGGCTCAGGAACGGACGATTCACGTCGTCGATGAGCCCCTGTGTGAACGTGCCGAAGTATTCGGCATGCACCTCCCACCGCTCGCTGACAGGCAGCCGCAGCACCACCGACGGCCCCCAGCGGCTGAACCAGGCCGTGTCGCTCTCGGCGTAGGCGTAGCGCATGGCCGCGTCACACCGCCACCCCGCGGGAAACTCCCAGCCAAACACGGTCGTCGCCACCGGCTCCGTGCCGAACTCCTCACCATACATCGGCGTGGTCGCCTCCATGATGAAGCTACTGTCCGGGATGAGGCCATCCTGCCGCGATGTCGCCAGTTTGAAGCCGTAGAGAATGTTCGACTCGTAGAGCGCAGCGCCGCCAACCGGCAGTTCACCCGCCTCGACGCTCGTCACCACGTTGCCCTGCGAGCCCACCGAGTAGTTCACCCCCAGCCGCCACTCGAACCACTCGCTGCGGCCGATCCGGCACAGCAGCTCGGGATAGTTGTTGGTGGGGAGGCCCTCACGATTGTCGATGTAGACATGTGACATCTCCCACAGTGCCGTGCCCGGGTCGATGCAAAAAGTCGACGGGGTGAAGGCGTCGCGGTCGGTGTGCAGTTCGATCGACTCGACGGCATGTGCCGGGAACGACACCATGCCGAGGCAGATGGCCACACAGACCAAGGCGCACGCGGTGCGGCCTACCGCCCACGGTGGAGAGAGCCGGCGATTCATACCGAGAAAGTCGGTTCTGCAGCGGCCGGATGACGCGACCGATCCGCATGATCGGGAGATTCTTTTCCAATGCCGTGGCTTCCCCAGGTTGCCTCGTTGGCCGACAGCCAAACGCTACGAGGTTTTCGCCAGGCTGGGGAACCCACCAGGAAGCACCAGGGCGCGAGCCCGGTGGACTGCGGCGGCGCCGGCTGGTGCGTCATCCCGCGGGCTTGCGCCCTGCGGCTGGGTGGGGA
>JBIKNV010000210.1:0-5346 GCA_044358475.1 Pirellulales bacterium
TCGATACCTCGAAGGCATCGTGCCCGCCCACCGCCAGCCGCAGCATCTGCACGCGATCTTCGGCCGCGGTGAGCCGACGATCCTGTTTGTGTGGCGGGACCGCGGCTGGCATGAAGATCACACGATCGAGCCCAGCCTGTTCGCGGCAGCACTCGGCGGCGATGAGGTGGCCGATGTGCACCGGATCAAAACTGCCGCCAAATACGCCGATCCGCATGGTCTGCCAAATCCTCACGACTTTTCGTGGCCCGCCGGTGACGGTCTACTGAGGCGATGCCGTCCCAGCCGCACCAGCATACGAACCAGCGGGAACTCTTCGCGAGTCGGCCAGAGTGGGTGGAGGACGATGCCCGCCGGGGCGTCATCGCCACGGTCGTTTTGCCTGAGGGAGTGGAAAAGCCCCTCGACTATCTCGTCCCGGAATCGCTCGCCGCAGAGGTCGAGCCCGGCCGCCGCGTGCGGGTGCCGCTCGGCCGCGGCAACCGGGAACGGCTGGCCTATTGCGTGGCGGTGCGGAGCGACGACCTGCCGCAGACACCACTGAAAAGCGTGGCGGCCGTCGAGGATCCGGCACCACTGCTCTCCCCGCGGATGCTGGAACTCACCAAATGGATGGCCGAGCGTTGGATGGCCCGCTGGGGCGAAGTGCTCGAGGCGGTGCTGCCGGCCGGCGTCCGCTCGAGCCGCCGGCTCCGCTCCGCGCCTCTGCTGCTTGCGACCGGCGTGGCCCCGGCCCGAAAGCTCACCCCCGCGCAGGAGAAAGTACTGATGCCGGCCACGGCGGCGGCGCTCGCCGAGTCGTCGGGGGCAAGCCGCGCGGTGGTCGGTCGCCTTGTAAAACTGGGACTGCTCGCGGAGGCGGGCTCCGTGGAGATCCAAGCCATGCGGCCGCAGCGGGCGGCCATCCGGCACGACCGCCCCGACGAACTGTCGCCAGCGCAGCGGGCCGCGCTCGAGGCGATCGTGGCCCCGATGCAGGCCCGTTGCCACGAGACGATCGTGCTCTTCGGGGTCACCGGCAGCGGCAAGACGGAGGTCTACCTGCAGGCGGTGGAGGAGACTGTCGCCATGGGGCGGCAGGCGATCGTGCTCGTGCCCGAAATCAGCCTCACGCCGCAGACATGCGATCGGTTTCGGGCCCGCTTCGGCACCGTGGCCGTGCTCCACAGCCACCTGACACCGGCCGAGCGGCATGCCCAGTGGCGGGAGATCGCTGCCGGAAGGGTGAACGTGATCGTGGGGGCGCGCAGCGCCGTCTTCGCCCCGGCCCCTCGGCTGGGGCTGATCGTGATCGACGAGGAGCATGAGACGTCGTTCAAACAGGCCACGGCGCCCCGGTATCACGCCCGCGACGTCGCCGAGTGGATCGCCCGCGCCGAGCGCGTGCCGCTCGTGCTCGGCTCGGCCACGCCGGCCCTGGAAACCTTCGCTCGGTGCCTGACCGGCGAGTGGACGATGTGCCGGCTCCCGGATCGTGTCGGCGGCTCGCAGCTGCCGGCCGTCATCACCGTCGACCTCCGCGACCCTCAAACGCGGGCGAAGGGCGTGATCAGCCCGCGGATGACGGCGGGGATCGACTGGGCGCTCGCCAGTGGCGGCCAGGTGATGCTGCTGCTCAACCGCCGCGGGTTCGCGACCCACGTGCAGTGCCGCTCCTGCGGCCACACGGCCCGCTGCCCGCAGTGTGACCTCGCCCTCACGCTCCACCAGCCGGGCAACCGCGGCATCTGCCACGGCTGCGGCCTGGTGACCCGCCTGCCTGCCGACTGCCCCGACTGCCGCGCCCCTGACCTCGTGCAGCGGGGCACCGGTACGCAGCGGCTGGAGGAATTCGTCCGCAGCCGATTCCGCGGCGCCCGCGTGGCCCGGATGGACACCGACACGATGCGGTCACGGGGGAGTTACGAGGAGACACTCGACGCCTTCCGCGCCCGCGACATCGACATCCTCGTCGGAACGCAGATGATCGCCAAGGGACTCGACTTTCCGGGCGTGATGCTCGTGGGGGTCGTTCATGCCGACGCCGCCCTTCATCTGGCCGACTTCCGCGCCGCCGAACGCACGTGCCAACTCGTCACGCAGGTGGCGGGCCGCAGCGGCCGTGGGCCGCTCGGTGGTCGCGTCGTCGTGCAGACGCGCACCCCCGATCATCCCGCGATTCGCGCCGCGGCCGCCCACGACTACGAGGCATTCGTCCGCAGTGAACTGCCGATCCGCGAGGCGTTGCTCTACCCGCCCTTCGGCAGCGTCGTGCGGATCGTCGTTCGCAGCGAGAGTGAGGAGGCGGCTTCCGAGTGGACCGGCCACCTCGCCGACCGCATCCGTCGTGAAGCGGGCGACGCCACCGGCATGCGAGTTCTCGGCCCCGCTCCCTGCCCGATTGCCCGACTCCGCGACCGCTTCCGCTGGCACCTGCAGGTGCATGGCCCTGACGGGCCGGCTCTGCGCGACCTTGTCCGCCGTGCCACGGCGACTGTGCAGACCCCCGACAGCGTCGCCTGGATCATCGACGTCGACCCGGTCGACATGCTGTAGCGCTCGGCTCAGGCGGCGCGGCGGTGGGCGACCTCCGGGAAGGTTTCAGTGTGGGCATGGCCGCCTGTCGAGCGGATGCCAAGCCAGACCAACAGCCGCCGTCGGCAGCTGCGAAACGGCACGGCCAGACCGCGGTGAACCCGAATCCACCAGGGCCGCAGCCGCGCGAGTTCTTCCGAGGCGAACCGGCATTGATCCGGCCGATACCTGAGCTCGTGCTTGAGCAAGTGATAGTCGTCGCACTGCTGCAAGATTGCCAGGAGCGGTCGAGCCACCTCGCGAACGAGCGGCAGCCGTGGCAGCCTGAACGAGATTTGGAAATCGATCAGATACGGCCTTCCGTCGGCTCCCACCAGGATGTTCTCCCGTTTGTGGAGATCGACGTGGGCCACGCCGCGCCGGTGTACTTCGACCAGCAGGAACCGCAGACGGGGAAAGAACGCGTCGTCAACTCGCTCTCCCTCGCGAAGCGCATGCCCGTCGATGAACTCACGGGCAAGCGCGTTGGGCAACACCCGGCCGGCATGCCGTACCGGTCCGAGCGACGACGGGATGCCCGCCACACCGGCGAGACGATCGTGAAAGGCCTGCTCCCGCGACGCCAGCAGGCGTCCCAACCACCGCATCGACACACGTAGCACCGACTGCTGGCGGTTGAACTTGCAAAACGCTCGACGCGTTGCTCCTGCATAGATCGCACTCGCCGCCCATGAGTCGTGCTTCAGCACTTCCTGTCGCCGAAAGCATTCCCCGTCGATCTCGACGACCGCTGGTGGCTCGTCGCGGCCAAGCGCGCGAAACAGGGGTGGGCGCGGTCGGACGGCTGCCTCATCGCGAGCCTGCCCGTGCCCATCGATCCTGTCCGCTCGCCAGACAACCATCGTCGCTCTGCCCCCATGGCGTGCCGATGGAGTATCTCCCCACTCCGCCACGCATGAAATCGGCCATCGGTGGCCGCACCTTGACCCTTTGGGCCGCCGCTTTCCCATCTTCTCGCGCCATGGCGGCCCGGAGCCAGCCATCCGGGGCTTCGACTTTCTGGCTCCTCACAACAGCGGGTACGATTGGGTGATCGCAGAGAGTTCCGTATGGCCTATCGCACGTTCAAAGACATCCTGGGTGAGACGAGCCTGGAGCGGAAGTGCCGCTTGCTCTTCGGCCTGTGCCTGTTCGTACTCATCTCGGGCAGTTTCTGGTGGTATGGCAGCCGCACCGAGGAATTGGTCTACACCACGACCCGCAGCACCGGCCGTCACCTCGTCGATGCGGTCATGCTGCACTACCACTGGAAAACGCTCGAGGTCGACCAGCGATACACCAATCTCATTGAGACCCTCGGCCGCACCCTGCAGAGCCAGCCCTATGGCTGGAGGCTGCTGGAGCCCGAGGCGACCCCGGAGGAACGGACCGCCTACACGCAGCTCGACGCCGCCGTTCTCGACTACTTTCTCAATCGTCCGGCACCGAGCGGCGACGCGCCCCCGGCCGCAGCCGGCGGGCCACCGCGGTCGGCCCATGAATACCGGGAGTTTCGTACTGCCGACAACTCCGAATACCACTACTACCAGCCGGTGCGGGCTCGCCAGAGTTGCCTCATCTGTCATGAGTACAAGGGGCTCACCGCCCAGCAGGCCGCCGACACACCCGGCACCGAACGCCGGAAGCTGGCCGAGGGAGACCTCATGGCGGTCGTGAAGGTCGTGATGCCCGACTCGACAACTCAGAAGGCGATCAACTGGAATCGGGCCATCCTCCTCGCCACGGCAATCATGACGGTCTTTTTGGCGATGCTCGCCGCCTACGCGATCGTCCGTTATGTGATCGTAAAACCGCTCGACCATCTTCGTGAGGTGAGCGACGAGGTCCGCCGCGGCAACGTGCAGGCCCGCGCCGAGATCCACACCGCCGATGAGTTCGAGGAGCTTGGGGTCGCTTTCAACCGCATGCTCCGTGGTCTCGTCGATTCCCAGGAAGATCTCCGGACGGCCAACGACACGCTCGACGAGAAGGTGGACGAACTGGCGCGGGCGAACATGCACCTCTATGAGATGAACCGACTCAAGAGCGATTTTCTCGCGACGATGAGCCACGAACTGCGGACGCCGCTCAACAGCATCATCGGCTTTTCCGACGTGCTCGGATCGATCCAGTCGCTCGACGACAAACAGAAGCGGTATGTCTCCAACATCCGCACCTCCGGTCGGATGCTCCTCGACATGATCAACGACATTCTGGATCTGGCAAAGATCGAGGCAGGCAAGATGGAGGTGCGGCCCTCCACGTTCCGTCTGGAGTCGGTGGTATCGGCACAGTGCGACATGGTGCGGCCGCTGGCGGAGAAGAAACGGATCGAACTCTGCTACGACATCGGCAGCGGCCTCGCCGCGGTCGTGCAGGATCAGCCGAAAGTGCAGCAGATTCTCGCCAACCTTCTTTCGAATGCGCTGAAGTTCACACCCGAGGGAGGGCGGGTCGACATCCGCGCCTCACTCGACCTCCAGGCCTCCGATGACGAGCCTTGGGTGCGGCTCGAAGTGGCCGATACAGGCGTCGGCATCGCTGATGAGGATCAGCAGACGATTTTTGAGAAGTTTCGCCAGGGCCGCACGTTTCAGACCGGCGATGACGCGATGACCCGGGAGTACTCGGGCACGGGGCTGGGCCTGTCGATCGTGCGTGAACTGTGCCGGCTCCTCGGCGGCGATATTGAATTGGAGAGCCAACTCGGCCGGGGCAGCACCTTCATCGTCCACCTGCCGCTGAAGCATCCCCAGGCCGATGACGTGCACGGCGAGGCCGCCTTCGCCTCCG
>JBIKNV010000125.1:0-7168 GCA_044358475.1 Pirellulales bacterium
CTCCACTCGGTCGCACAGCGGTCGCAGAGCCTCGATGCGGTCGGTCGGGCCGACCGGCACCGCCACGATCAGCTTCTTTGCCCCGGAGGCCCGCACCGTCTTAAGCGCTGCGATCATCGTGGCGCCCGTTGCAATGCCGTCGTCGGTCAGGATCACGGTGCGGCCCCGCACGTCGGCCTGCGGCCGCACCGCCCGAAACATCTTCCGACGGCGGTCGATCTCCGCGAGCTGCTTGGTTCGCTCCGCCTCGACATAGGCGTTGCCTGCGTTGGTCATCGCGGCCGCAAACCGGCTGAGATAGACCACGCCCGACTCCGAGACGGCCCCGAGGGCAAGCTCCGGCTGCTGCGGCGCCCGCAGTTTGCGGGAAAGAACGACATCGAGCTCACAGCCCAGGCCGCGGGCGATTGCCGCACCCACCTCGATGCCGCCGCGGGGGATTGCTAGTACCAGCGGCTTCTCGGAGTCGGTATCGGTGTCGCGGAGTCGCTCCACCAGGAGCGAGCCGGCTTCGGCACGGTTGTTGAAGATCGTGAGTGGCATGGCGGCGTCATTCCGACGGGCTGGCCAGCCGCCTCGCGAACCACTCGGCGGCCAGGCGGGCCGCCTCTTCGAGCGTGCCGGGCTCCTCGAAGAGGTGCGTCGCTCCGGGCACGATCGCGAGCCGGTGCTCACCGCCGAGGCTCTTTGCCGCCGCCCGATTGAGCATGAGCACCTCCTCGTCGTGGCTGCCCACGATGAGCAGGGTCGGTGCCTGCACCCGCTTCAGCCATGGGCCTGCCAGGTCGGGCCGTCCCCCGCGGGACACGACCGCCCGTACCCGTGGCTCGTGGGCCGCCGCCACGAGCGCTGCCGCCGCGCCGGTGCTCGCGCCAAACAGGCCCAGCGGCAGCCGCGCCGTGAGCTGGTGCTCCATCACGAACCGCAGCGCCGCCACGAGGCGGTCGGCCAAGAGGTCGATGTCGAACACGTTGCTTCGGTCGGCAGCCTCCTGCATGGTGAGCAGGTCGAAGAGCAGCGTGCCGATCCAGGATTCGTGGAGCACGGAGGCCACGAACTCGTTTCGCGGGCTCAGCCGGCTGCTGCCGCTGCCGTGGGCGAAGAGCACGAGGCCGACAGGTGTCTCTGGCAGTGAGAGGCGGCCGGGCAGCGTGAGCGGGGTGCCGGAAGTGGACAGGGCTGGAATGGCGACTTCCGCATGGGTGACGTCGTGGGTCAGGGGCATGGGATCAGCTCCTCGGAGCGCGCTGGTGATGCACGAGTTGCACATGGGCCGCCTGCGGGCCGTCGTCTCCCTCCTCCTCGGTGAAGAAGACCTCACTGCCGATATCGACGAGGCGGTAGTCCTGGTCGGAAAGCGCGTGGCGGTGGAAGTAGACGTCACGGCCGTCGGGTGTCTTGATGAAGCCGTAGCCTTTGAGCGGAAAGATCTGCGAGACGTGGCCGCGGGGGCGGGGACCGTGGGTCTTGGTGTCACCGCGGATTCGTCGGGCGTGGTCCTCCAGGCGTCGACGGGCAGCAAGGAAGGCGTCGCGCATGGCGACGTAGACATCTTCATGCGCATGGTCGCGCGGATGCTCGCGGTTGACCACGATCTCCCCACCGGGCACGATGAGATCGACGCTCACCGAGTAGAGCCCACCTTGCTGGTGGTGGCGGTGCGGCTGCGCGATCACCACGTGGCAGCCGGTGATCCGGCCGTAGGCCCGCTCCAACTCATCGATGTGGTCGTAGGCGGTGGCCCGTACGCGATCATCGATCGGGATGTCGTCGAACGTCACCTGCGGTTGGGTCTGCATGCGTGGGCTCCCAGACATGGGGAGACGCCACATCCTGCGCACGTCAGAGCCACGATACGCCGTCCGCGGGACCGAAGGCCACGGCGAGCGTTTCGCGGGGGAGAGGGCAAAGGACACCTTCAGGGAACGAACCCACCGGCCCCCGGGCTTGCGCCCGTCCCCCACTCAGCCGCCGGCGCAATCCCGCGGGATGACGCACCAGTCAGCGCCGCTGCAGCCCCCGGGCTCGCGCCCGGGGCTGGGTGGAGTGCTGCGACCTACCGCCACCCTGCAATGCCCGTCTGGAGGGCGGGCCTAGGAGAGCGAACGGACGTTCGCCAAGAAACCCTAGCCGCAGGGCGCAAGCCCGCGGGATGACGCACCAGCTAGCCGCCAGGCGCAAGCCGGCGGGATGACGCACTATTCAGCGCCGCTGTAGCCCCCGGGCTTGCGCCCGGGGCTGGGTGGGGAGGGCGGGCCTACTCCGCAGAAATAGCCTGCAGCAGATCGAGGCGGGCGGCGCGGCGGGCCGGCAGCCAGGCCGCCACCAGCGATACCAGCACAGCCGCCACGAGATTGACCACGATCACATCCAGCCGAAACTTCGCCTCGATCGGATGGCCCAGGAGCGGCTGGCTGGAGAGCTGGATAAAGAGCGCGGTGGTGATGCCCCCGAAGAGCCCGATCAGGCTGCCCGCAATCCCGAGGATCAGACTCTCCAGCACGACCACGAGTGTGACCTGCCGGCTCGTCATGCCCACCGCGCGGAGCAGGCCGAGCGTCCGCTGCTTCTCCAAGACGTTCATCGTGACGGTGTTGGCGACGCCCAGACTGCCCACCACGAACCCGAGGCCGAGAATGGCCCAGAGCGAGCTCACCACGCCCTTCACCACCGTGTCGATGAAGACCTGCAGATCGCCGAAGGAGCGAAGCAGCAGGGCGCGACGTTCGGCAATTGCCTCCAGCGGCGGCCGCAGCGCGGCGGCCTGTCCCGGATCGGCCTTCACCAAGAGCATGTCCGCCGCTTCGAGCCCGAACAGCCGGCGGGCGACATCACGACGGACATGGAGCGACGCTCCGCCGGAGGTGTAGTCGACCACCAGGGCCGCGATGCGGACAGTCGTCGTGCGTCCAAACACCTCGACGGCCACGTCGTCGCCCGGCTTGATTCCCATGCGGCGGGCCAGCACGGTGCCGGCGACCGCCTCGCCCCGGTCGAGCGCGGCCCGCACATCGGCCTCACTGGCCGATACCGCCTGCAGCGGCAACGGTTCGTCCGCCGGCACGTCGCGCGCCACGACCACACAGGCCGTGCCCGCCACCCGGCCGACCACCACCCCGATGCCCTGGACGCTGCGGACGCCCGGCAGTGCGGCCAGTTCCTCTTCCGCCGTGCCGGCCTCCGAACCGTCCGAGTTGCCGGCGGCGCTGACGACACCGGCATGCATGAGCACCCAGTCGGCCTGCATCAGCCGGGCGTACCAGCCGAGCACGTTGTCGACGTTGTCGCGGATGGCATGACCGAGGCCGACGCCATTGGTGACGGCCACGACGAGCACGCCACTGGTGAGCGCCGTGCGGATCGGCTGCCGGAGAATCTGCTCCAGTGCCAGTTTCGTCTCGATGCGAAAGCGCCGTGGTGCCAGGGCTGCCAGTCCGCGGGCGATCCAGGGCAACGCCAGCGGCGTGAGCGCCACGAACGCGAGGAGCAGAATGATGCCCCCCGGTACGGCCGCCCGCGGCGGCAGCATCTCCGCGATCACCAGCCCTTGCACACTCGCAGCGGCTGCTGCCAACGCGAGGACGATGCTCACGAATCGCCACGAGATGCTCCGCGGCGGCGCGGCCGGAGCCGTGGAAAGGCCCTCGAGCAGATCGGTGTCGGTCGCCTCGCGGGACGGCCACCAGGCGGCCGCGATCGCCACGATGACGCCCATCGCGATGGCGATCGGTAGGATGAAAGGGTTGAACGTGAGCGAGGAGAGGGGGGCCTGGAGGGCCTGCGAGATCCCGGCGGCGATCGGCTTGGCGGCGAACCAGCCGACGGTGGCCCCCAGCAGCGCGCCTCCGCAGCCGAGCACGGCCGCCTCTCCCACGATGAATCGCCTGACCTGCCCGACGGTCGCTCCGAGAAGTCGCATCAGCGAAAAGCCACGCCGCCGCTCCGTCACGTTCATGAGCATCGCATTGCCGACGATGAACCAGGCCATGGCGACGGTGAGTCCGGTGACGAAGTCGAGGCCGAGGTCGGCTGAATGAAGCACGTCCTCGGCCATGCTCGCCTTTCCTGCCGGGATCTCCGCCATCAGCGACTCGGGCAACTGGGCTGAGACAGCGGCCACGACCTGCTTGCGGGAGCCTCCAGTCGCGATCGCCACGCGGACGCGGTCGAGGAAGCCGAGAGAGAGCGACATCGCGGAGAGAGCCTGAATGTCGGCAATCACGCCGGCTCCCTCGGCAAACCAGCCGATCGACTGCCGATCGGCCAGACCGACCACCTCCATGCGACGAATCCGTCGACGGGCAAAAAACAGAATCTCGTCGCCGAGCGAGAGCCCGAGGCTTGTCGCGAGCGATGTTTCAAGCACCGCTTCCTCCGGGCCGAAGCAGGCACGGCCAGCCGAAAGCGTGAGCAATCCAGTGGCGACCATTGCCTCCACGTCGACCCCAACGGCGATTTCGCGGACCCGTTTCTCACCGACCCGCAGCAGCGTGGGGCGATAGAAGAGCGGCACGACGGCGCGCACCCCGGGAATGCCGACGAGGCTGGGCACGCTGGCCGCCTCGAATCGTCCCCCGCCACGGCTCACGACATCGACGACCGGCACGCCGTCGATCGCTTCGGTGAGTCGGCGATAGCCGGTTCGCGAGGCGTCGGCCGACAGCCAGGTGGCCACCACCGCGCCGACGGCCACCGCCACGCTCGCCACCGTGGCCAGGGCCCGCCCCGGCCGGCTTCGCCACTGCCGCACAAGGAGACGCTCGAGCCTCATGAGCCGAGAGCCTTGGTGGTGGGCAGGCCACGGGGTGGATGCGAATCGGATTCGATGAGGCCGTCACGAACCCGCACGGTGCGGCCGGCCGCGGCTGCCGTGGCGGCGTCGTGGGTGACCAGCACGACGGTCTGGCCTCGATCAGTCACCAGTCGCTGCAACAATTCGATCACCCGCTGCGCATTGGCCGAGTCGAGGGCACCGGTCGGCTCGTCGGCGAGCACGATTGCCGGCCCCGTGACAAGCGCCCGCGCGATGGCGCCCCGCTGCTGCTCGCCTCCTGACAGGGCATCAGGCCGGTGTCCGGCGCGGTGGGCCATGCCGACGGCCTCGAGTGCCGCAGCCGCCGCCTCGTCGCAGGTTCGTTCCGATGTTCCGTCGAGCACGAGCGGGAGAGCGACGTTTTCCAGAAGTGATAGCTCGGGCAGGAGGTTGTAACGCTGGAAGACGAAGCCGATTCGCCGCCGCCGCACCAGTGCCAAGGCGTTGTCATCAAGGCCCGCCAAGTCGACTCCCTCCAGCAGCACCCGTCCCGACGATGGCCGCGTGATTCCACCGAGCATGTGGAGCAGCGTGCTCTTTCCGGAGCCGCTGGCTCCGGTGATGGCAACAAACTCCCCAACGTTCACCGCGAGATCGATGCCGCGGATCGCGGCCACGCCCTCGGCCTGCGAGCCGGGTTTCTGGAACGTCTTGAAGAGATTCTGGGCCTCGAGAATCGACACGTGGGGGTCTCACAAACGAAGCGGTGCTTCGTCACTGTACCCTGCCGGCGATCTCCAGGGGGAGGCTGGCATGAGCCGTGGTGTGGGCCACCGCGTCGGTGACTGCCAGATCGAGCCGGCATGCGCCCACGGGCATGCCCTCAGGAATTCGCACGACGTAGCGGGCAAAGTAGTCGCGTCGTGGAGCCCGACAGGTTTCCTGGAGCGGCTCGAACCGCCACTCATGCAGCCGTCGGCCGTCGTCGGCAAAGAGCTGCAGCGTGGTATCGATCCGAGTGGTGTGGCCTTCGGTCGACTCGTCTCCGGTGAGATCCTCCAGCTCGAAATAGATGATCAGTTCCTGCCCCGGATGGAAGCGGCTGCTGTCGAACCGATCAACGGCTCCCCAGCCGCGCACTCTCGAGGCGAAGCAGGGGTTTACGACGGAGAGGTGCGGCACGGGCTGTGACACGGTGGGAGTGGTCGCTGCGGTCGTTGCCACCGGGTCGGCATCTGCCGCCGCTTCACTGACGGCAGCTGTGACAGGCTCAGGATGATCGGCCTGTTGTTGCGCGGGTGCTGTTTCCAGCGAAGCGACTGCATCGTCGCTCATCGGCGGCTGGCTCGATTTATCAGGATGGGACGGTGTGGTGGCCGGGGCATCGATCGGCCGCATGGCCATTCGCTGCGGTACCGGAGTCGACTCGATCGTGGCCACGAAGGCGTCGATGATGTCGGGCCAGTCTTGGGGCGGGGCATCCTCGACGGCCTCGCTGAGGGCACGTTCGGTGGCCGACGTCAGCCGGCCCGCGGCGGCCAGCTTCTCGAGAGCCGAGTCGAGCGCCGCCTCAGCTGCGGCAGGATCGACGGGCTTCGCTTCGGTCGTCGACGACTCGCCGCCATCGTCGCTGACCACCTCGCCGTCGGACTCAGTGTCGTACGTCGCCATTGCTGGCATGTCGCCCGTGTCTTGGAAGGCCTCCTGCAGGCCGCCTGCGCTCAGGAGCGTGGTGCATCCAGGCTGCGTCAGCAGGACGCCGCCGCCAAGCATCGCCAGCCACAAGGCCACCACCGAGTGAGGTGACGAGCAAATCGCGGCCCGACGGTTGATTGGAGAGTGCATGGTGGAAAGAATCGGAAGCGAAGTCATGGCGGAGTTGCCAGACAGTACGGACGTTCCCTGAGCGAGGACAAGGCCAAGCCGACACGCAGTGAATTTTTTTGGACTGTGCGGGGAAGTGTTTGGCGAATCTGGGGAATGCTGGCTACACTCCTCACAATTTCCGCACCCGAAAATCCCCCCCTATGGCGAATGCCGTCTCCGCCCCGTCGGCTGTTCCGGTTGGCTGGCCCCACCGCCACCTCCTCGATTTGGAGCGGCTGACGTCGGACGAGGTGCGACTGCTCCTCGACACTGCCGCCCTCTTCAAGGAAGCGACCGGTGGCTGCCGCCAGAAGTTGTCCGTGCTGGCCGGTCGCACGGTGGTGAACCTGTTCTTCGAAAATTCGACCCGCACCCGCACCAGCTTCTCACTGGCGGCGCGGCGGCTCGGGGCCGACGTGGTCGATTTTTCAGCATCGACCAGCAGCCTCTCCAAGGGCGAGTCGTTCATCGACACCGCCCGGAATCTCGAGGCGATGGGCATCGATGCCGTCGTGGTGCGTCACAGCACGCCCGGCACGCCCCATCTCC
>JBIKNV010000126.1:0-7162 GCA_044358475.1 Pirellulales bacterium
CGTCGCCAACGCGGCGGAGGCCAACAGGCCGGCTGCCACCGAGAGCGGCAGTTTGAACTTGGTGAATCGCATGGTCTCAAAATCTCCAGTCAGAGGGCCGGTGCCCGGGCTGCGACCGTCGCAACCCCGAGGCGTTTCGCACCGAATCGTGGGATCGCATGTACGCACGGTCCGCCGATCCGTGGTACACTGTTCACCCTCCGCCCACTTCCCGGTATCGACGTGGGCTGGCCCAAAAAACCGACCTGCCCCGACCGTCCGCAAAGTCTCCACGACCGGGACAACGCGGTGTGAAGATATGCCGGCTGGCGAGAAACTCAGGCCGGCTCGCTCTCGGCAAACAGTCCAGCCAGCAGGGCGCTTACGAACTGCGGCGGGTCGAAGGGCTGCATGTCGTCGGCGCCTTCACCAAGGCCGACAAGCTTGACGGGCAGAGCAAACTGTTCGGTGACGGGCACGATCACCCCACCGCGAGCCGAGCCATCGAGTTTCGCCAGCACGATGCCGGTGCAGCCGGCCGCCTCCTTGAAGCCCTTGGCCTGCGAGAGGGCGTTCTGGCCGGCCGTCGCATCGATCACCAGAAGCGTTTCGTGCGGCGCGTCGGGAATCTGCTTGGCGATCACACGGCGGATCTTGCCGAGCTCCTGCATCAGGTTCGACTGCGTCTGGAGCCGGCCGGCGGTATCGACGATGCACACATCGAAGCCTCCCTCGACCGCCCGGGCCACGGCCCGGTGCGCCACGCTCGCTGGGTCGCTCCCCGGCTCGCCGCGGATGATCTCAGCGCCGATCCGGCCGGCCCACATCGCCAACTGCTCGACTGCCGCGGCGCGAAACGTGTCGCCCGCCCCGAGCACGACCCGTTTTCCGTCCTTCGTAAACCGCTGGGCGAGTTTCGCGATCGATGTCGTCTTGCCGGAGCCATTGACGCCCGTGACAAGGATCACCGTCGGCCCCTCGGCTGCGACAGCGACGGAACCCGCCGTCGACTCGAGCCGACTGAGCAGTTCGCGGCGGATCGAGTCGACCACCACCTCCGGGTCGACCACCCGGGCCCGCAGCCGTTCCCGCACATCCTTCACGATCGCTTCGGCAGCCGCCGGCCCCATGTCGGTGCGGACGAGCGCCCCGCGCAACTCCTCGAGAAACTCCTCGTCGACGAGCCGCCCGTCCCGCTTGAAGAGGTCCCGCACGTCGGTCTGCAGCACCTGCGCCGTCTTGGAGAGCCCCGCCTTGAGACGTTCAAAAAAGGTCGCCATGAATGGTTTGTTCCTCGCTGGCGCTAGCTGGCCGCCGCCCGGTCGGCCATCAGCCTCCCGAGGATGCCCGCCACGAACCGGCCCGATGATGAGCTGCCATACCGTTTGGCGAGTTCGATCGCCTCGTCGACGGCCACGGCCGGCGGAGTATCGGTGTGCAACATTTCGTACACGGCGATCCTGAGGATCGTTCGGTCCGTGGCCGCCATCCGTGCCACACGCCAGTTCTCGGCGCGAGCATCGAGGGCCGCATCGAGTTCTTTGACGTGGCTCCGCAACCCGTCGACCAGCCCCTTCGCGAAGCGGACCAACACCGGCTGTCTCAGCCGACCGACCAGAAACCGCTCGAGCCCCGCCGGATCCGCGGCTGGCTGTATCTCCACCTGATACAGGGCCTGCATGGCGATCTCACGGGCGCGGGAACGAAGGCTCATGGTGACTCGGTGAGAGGGGGCAGGCGACGCAGGAGCATGATCATCTCGATGGCAGCGGTGGCACACTCCGCCCCCTTGTTGCCCGCAAAACCATCCGCGGGTCCACCCGCCGCTCGCGCCATCGCCTGGGCGAGCGTGTCACAGGTGAGCACGCCGAAGAGAACCGGGATTCCGCGGGCCCGGCCGATCTGTTCGATGCCACCGGCCACTGCCGTGGCAATGTGGTGGTCGTGCGAGGTCTCCCCCTTGATGATCGCGCCGAGGCAGAGCACCGCCGCGTACCTGCCACCGGCCGCCAGGCGGTCGGCAGCGAGCGTGAGCTCGAACGCGCCGGGCACCCAGGCCACGTCGATTGCCTCGGCGGGCAGGCCGGCAGCGGTGAGGGCATGCACCGCGCCGTCACGGAGCCGACGGGTGATTGACTCGTTGTACCGGGAGACAACCAGCGCAACGCGGGCGCCGTCCGACAGGCGCGCCGAGCCTGTCGGAAACTCGTGGGGGGATGACAATGAAGAGTCTGCGGCGGTCATCATGTGGCCTTCAGGCTCATGAGAAATTCACGGTTCGATGCCGTCTTCGCCAGCCGGTTGATCAGCAGTTCCATGGCGTCGACAGGGTTCTTGTCGCTCAAGGCCCGCCGCAGCACGGTCACCCGCTTGTATTCATCGGGCTCGAGCAGCATCTCCTCTCGGCGGGTGCCTGAGCGATTGATATCGATGGCCGGGTAGACACGTTTGTCGACCAGTCGACGGTCGAGCATGATCTCGTTGTTACCCGTCCCCTTGAACTCCTCGAAGATCACGTCGTCCATCTTGCTGCCCGTATCGACCAGCGCCGTGGCGATGATCGTGAGCGACCCGCCCTCCTCAACCTTGCGGGCACTGCCGAAAAACCGCTTCGGCCGCTGCAGGGCGTTGGAGTCGACGCCGCCGGAAAGGATCTTGCCAGAGTTGGGCACCTCCGAATTCCAGGCCCGCGCCAGCCGCGTGATCGAGTCGAGAAAAATCACCACATCGCGGCCATACTCGACGAGCCGCTTCGCCTTCTCCTGCACCATGTCGGCGACCTGCACGTGCCGGCTGGCGTTTTCGTCGAAGGTCGAGCTGATGACCTCGCAGGAGGGCCCCTTGACCTGCCGTTCCATGTCGGTCACCTCCTCGGGACGCTCGTCGATGAGGAGCATGAAGACGTACGCCTCCGGGTAGTTGGCAAGCACAGCCTTGGCCATCTTCTGCAGGAGGATCGTCTTGCCGGCCCGCGGCGGGCTCACGATCAGGCCACGTTGCCCGAAGCCGATCGGCACGACCAGGTCGATGACCCGTGTCGCGATCTCCTCGGCCGTCGTCTCCATCACGATCCGCTCGTCAGGATGCAACGGCGTGAGCTCGTCGAAGAAGACCCGCGTGGAGAGCTTGGCCGGATCCTCCCCATTGATCGCCTCCACACGCAGCAGGGCGAAGTACCGTTCCGTCTCCTTCGGCGGTCGGATCTGCCCGGCCACGCTCATGCCGTTGCGGAGGCCGAAGCGACGGATCTGGCTGGGGGATACATAGATGTCATCGGGGCACGACAGGTAGTGGTAGTCAGGGCTGCGCAGGAAGCCGAACCCGTCGGGAAGAATCTCCAGCGTCCCTTCGCCGAACATCAGCCCGTTGAGCTTCACCCGCTCCTTGAGGATCCGGAAGACGATGTCATGCCGCTTGGCGCCCGTGATGTCGCCGATGTTCTCCTTGCGTGCCAGTTCGATGAGCTCCGGCATCGTCATCTTCTGGAGCTCGGTGATGTAGGTATCGCCCTTCTTGAGCGACTCATAATGGTCGGTCACGTCGACGCCTTCCTTGACCTCGGCGGCGATCTCCTCGGCCAGAGACATCGGCTCCTGATCGAGGTCGTCGGGCGATGAAGGGTCGGACGCGGGCATGGAACACCTTGCGGAAGCCGACCGCAGCGCGGACATCACGCCGGGATCGGTAGATCGGGGAGGAGGGGGACCGAAGGAGGGAAGTCAGCCGCGGCCGGCACTGCGGAGGACGCGATCCCAGGCGCGACTGACCTGATTTTTAGTATAAGCCAAGTCGCCCGCCGCATCCACGGTGATGGTTTTCTCAGGCAGCACATCGGCTTCATGAAACCGCCGCGACCAAGCCGCATCGCGATCCTGCTGCTCTTGAGACGAGAGGTTTCTCGCTGCCAGCCGGCTGGCACGAACCGCATCGTCGCACACGACACGGACCAAGAGGTCGCACCGCGCAGCCCAGCCGGCCTGCACCAGCAGCGGCACATCGAGCACCACGATGGCCGGCGTGGCTCCGCAGTCCTCGTGGACACGGATCGCTTCCAGCCGGGCCTCGATGCGGCGGCGAACCACCGGGTGCACAATCGCCTCCAGGTCCTCCAAGGCTGCCGCCTGGTCGTCGGCTGGCCCAAACACTCGCGTGGCGAGCACGTCGCGACGAATCGAACCATCGTCCGCGACGACCGCGGAACCAAATCGTTGGACGATCGCCCGCCGCACCGCCGGCTCAGCGAATGCCTCGCGGGCGAGCGCATCGGCATCGATCACCTCGGCCCCATGCTCGGCGAACATGCGGGCCACGGTCGATTTCCCCGCGGCGATCTTGCCGATCAAGCCGATCACGACCATGTCAGCCCTTCTCACATTCGGCCCACGTCGTGCCGGTGTGCAACGACACTTCCAGCGGCACGTCGAGTTGCATCGCCTGCCGCATCTCGTCCGACACGATTCGCGACAGTGAATCGACGGCAGCGGCCGGCGTCTCCAGCAACAGTTCGTCGTGAATCTGCAGCACGATTGCCGCCTCGGGCACCTCCGCCCGCACGCGACGATCGACCCGCAGCATCGCCAGTTTGATCAGATCCGCCGCCGATCCCTGCACGACGGTGTTGACGGCCGTTCGCTCCGGCAACGAGAGCGCGAAGCCACCAGCCGACGACCGTCGCCCCGCTCGGTCGCGAACGCCGCTGATCGCCCGCCGGCGGCCGAGCATCGTGGTCACGTATCCGTCACGACGGCAGCGATCGAGCACCTCGTCCATGAAGGCCTCGGCGCCGGCAAAGGTCCGGAAGTAGGCGGCGATGAACGCGGCCGCCTCGGCCTGCGGGATCCCCAGTGCCTTGGCCAATCCAAACGCGCTCTGCCCGTACAGGATGCCGAAGTTCACCGCCTTGGCCGCCCGTCGCATGTCAGCCGTGATCCCGTCGTCCACGACTCCGTAGACGGCGGCCGCGGTGCGGGTGTGAATATCCTCGCCCGCGGCGAAGGCTGCCCGCATCGCCGCATCGCCGGACAAATGGGCGAGGATGCGCAGCTCGATTTGCGAGTAGTCGGCGGCCACGAACCGCCAGCCTGGTTCACGCGGGAGGAAGGCGGCTCGGATCTGCTGACCCTCGGCCGACCGCGTGGGAATGTTTTGCAGATTTGGGTCGCTGGAACTGAGCCGACCGGTGGCGGTCACCGTCTGGTTGAACGACGTGTGAATCCGGCCGGTGGCCGGGTCGACGAGCGCCGGCAAGGCGTCGACATAGGTGCTCTTGAGCTTGGCAAACTTTCGGTGCTCGAGCAGTTTCGCCGGCAACGGGTGCAGCAACGCCAGTTCCTCGAGCACCTCGGCATCCGTGCTGGGGCCCGTCTTCGTCCGCTTGACGACCGGGAGCTTCAATTCCTCGAAGAGCACCGTCCGGACCTGAACCGGCGAGGAGACGAGCAGGTCGTGACCGGCCAGTTCGTAGATCTCCTTCTCAAGCCGCGCCAGCGTGTCGTTGTAGAGCCGCGACAGCGTCGCCAACACTTCGGTGTCGACCCGCACGCCGCGGGCCTCCATCGCGCCAAGCAGCGTGGCCAGAGGCAACTCGACGTCGGCAAACAACTCGTGCAGCCCATTTTCGCGAAGCCGCGCTGCCAACGGTTCGTGCAGCCGCTGAACCACCTGGCAGATGACATTCGCGGCCAGGGGCGTGGTCGGCCACTCGAGCCCGGCGACGTCGAACGGCACGTCGGCCGACGACGCCGGGAGGTTGATTGTGAGGCCATGTCGCCGGGCGATGTCGGCCGGCCCCATCGCCCGCTCACCGGCATCAAGCAGGTAGCCGGCCAGCAGCGTGTCGAACACGCCGCCGACAAGTTCGAGACCCGCCGACCGGGCGGCGACCCACTGACGCTTCATGTCATGGCCGATCTTCGCAAACCCGGCATCGCCAAAGGCCTCGCGAAGCGAGGGGCTCTTCGCCACCGCCGCCTGACCGATGAAGACTGTTCGCTCCCCGGCCGCCAGCACGACGCCAAGCGGCGGCGGCGTCGGCCGACCATCGGCGGCAGCGATGAAACAGACCGCCACCGGAGGTGCCCCCCGGGCCGTCACGACGAAAGTGTTGATCTCGTCCTCAGCGACAAGTTCGCGGACGGTCGTCTCCGCAGTGACAGCTGCCGGCTGCATCATCATTGACGGGCTGGCTGACCGATCCACGTCGTCGCCGTTGGCAACCAGATCGAGCAGCGATTGCTGCCCCCCGCGGGACGTGGCTGCCGTGGTAGCCCCCCGGCTGGCCGGCTGCCCGGCCAAAACCCTGCCCACGATGCTCTTGAATCCCATCTCCCTGAAGAACTCGGCCAACCGCTCGGCGGCCGGCGGATGCAGCCGGGCCGACTCCCAGGGGATTTCGACCGGCACCGCGGCCTCAAGCCTGATGAGCTCCCGCGCCGCCCGCGCCGTGTCGGCATGGGCCACGAGATTTTCCTTCCGCTTCTTTCCCGACACCTCGTCAACGTGCGCCAGCAGGTTGTCGAGCGTGCCGAACTTCACGATCAATTCCGTCGCCGTCTTGGGGCCGATACCGGGAATTCCCGGCACGTTGTCGACCGCATCCCCCACGAGCGCCAAATAGTCGACGACCTGATCGGGCCGCAGCCCCCATTCGGTGTGAAGCTCCTCCGACCCGACGATGGCATTGGTGCGCAGGTTCAGCAGCCGCACATGCTTGCTGATCAGCTGCCGGGCATCCTTGTCGGCCGTCGCCAGCAGGCACTCACCTCCCAGGTGCACCGTCCGCTCCGCGAGCGTGGCCAGCACGTCGTCAGCTTCGTAACCAGCCAGCTCCAGGCAGGGAATCTCCATCACGGCGAAGAGCCGCCGCACGAGCGGAATCTGCGGCACGAGGTCGGCCGGCATCTCGGCCCGTGTCGCCTTGTAGGCCTCGAACCGCTCGTGGCGAAACGTCGGCCCCGGCGCGTCCATCGCACAGAAGAGATAATCGGGCTTCTTTTTCTCGACGATGTCGAGCAGGTCACGGGCAAGCCCATACACGGCCGACACCGGCGTGCCGTCGGGCGCCGACATCTCCGGCAACGCATGAAAGAGCTGATAGACCCGCGACAGCGTATCAATCGCCCAGACGGTCTTCCCGCGGAGATCAGTCCCGTTCGTGTTCGTCATGGCGCACAGCATACCGTGA
>JBIKNV010000354.1:0-3624 GCA_044358475.1 Pirellulales bacterium
TCGGCTCGCTTGGCGAACGCCCGTTCGCTCTCGTACGCCAGCCCTCCAGGCGGGCAGTGCCATCCTCCACCCAGCACAGGGCGCAAGCCCTGTGGCTGCTGCGGCGCCGGCTATCGCATTATCCCGCGGGCTTGCGCCCTGCGGCTAGCTAAGGGCACTTGCGGCCTGCGTTACCACTCGATGGTGGATCCGTCGAAGACGGGGCCTTCGACGCAGGTCCTTCGATAGTCCCAGGCTCCTTCGGCATCGCGCACCTTCGCCACGCAGGTGAAGCAGATCCCGATGCCGCAGGCCATCGGTGCCTCGAGCGATACGTCACAGGCGACGCCACGGCTCTGCGCCCACCGGGTGACAGCGGCCATCATCGGCTCGGGGCCGCAGCAGGCCACGCGGAGCGATTGTTCGTCGTCGCCCAGAACGTCGTTCAGCAGGTCAACGACCGTGCCCTGTCGGCCGGCGGAGCCGTCGAGGGTGGCCAGATGCACGTCGATGCCGGCGTTTCGGAAGTCGTCAACGTCGCCAAACATGCCGGCATGCCGAGCGCCCCAGCACAATGTCACTCGGCGCGCCCGAGGGGCCACCCGACCCGGGCTGCCGTAGGTCCTCCCGCCGAGCCGCTCGCGGCCCAGGGCCAGCAGTGCCGTCTGCCCGATGCCACCGGCCACCAACACGACGTGATCGACCGGGGGTGGATCGAACCCATTGCCCAGCGGTCCCCACACGACGAGTTCGTCGCCGATGGGCACGTCCTTGAGCGCGGTGGTGAACTTGCCGTGGACGAGATAGATGAAATCGGCATGCCGGCCAGCGGCGAATGTGTCGTAGACGGCCAGCGGCCGGGCCAGCAGCGGATCGTTGCGGCCGGGGATGCGAACCATCGCAAACTGTCCGGGTACCACGTGGGCTGCGATATCGGGGCAATCCAGCCGGATTCGAAACGTGCTGTCGGCAACCTGCGAATGGGCGACGATCCGCGCCGTGGTGTAGGCGGCCCGATCGGCGTAGCAGGCTGTCGGGCCGACACCGTCAGTCACTGCTTCCGCCATGTCGAAGCCTTTCCAGGACGGCGTTTGCGACCGGGTTGGCCCGCGGGCGGACGTTTCTGTGGTCCGCCACGGCCAGTGGGCGGGCCGCGGCGAGGGGGGCGGCCTGGCCGCCTCGGCCCACGCGGCGGGGCTCCGATCGCCTGCTCGGCATCCTTGCGGAGCGACTCGATCTCCGTCCACGAGAGCGGCCGCCACTCGCCGGGCAGCAGGCTGCCCAGAGAAAGGGCGCCGACGGCCACCCGCTTGAGTTGGTGGACCTTGTGGCCCAGGCGGGCGAGCATCCGTCTGATCTCCCGGTTCTTGCCCTCGTCGAGCACCATCTCAAGGACGGCGCTTTCCTTGTGCTGGGAGCGAATCTCGACCCGCTTGGCATGCACGCTGCCTTCGGCCAGCCGCACTCCCCGTCGGAGGCTGTCGAGCACCTCGGTTCCCGGCACGCCGGCTACCTGGACGTGATATTTTTTCTCGACGCCATACCGGGGATGGGCCAAAAGGTTGGCCAGTTCGCCATCGTTGGTGACGAGGATCAGTCCCTCGCTCATCCGATCAAGCCGGCCGATTGCAAAAAGCCGCGTGTCGCCGGGCACCAGATCAACCACCCGCGGGCGACCGGAGGGATCGTAGTTGGTGGTGACGGTGCCGACCGGCTTGTTGAGCATGTAGACCACCCGCTTCGGATGCGGCAGCCGCTCGCCATCGACGCGGATCTCCTGCCGGAGGGGATCGACACGGGTGCCGAGCTCCGACACCACTTTCCGATCCACCTCGACACGACCTTGCGTGATCAGTTCTTCGCAACTGCGACGGCTGCCGAGGCCGGCCGAGGCCAGCACTTTCTGAAGT
The DNA here is from genome assembly GCA_044358475.1 of Pirellulales bacterium. Classification (GTDB taxonomy): domain Bacteria; phylum Planctomycetota; class Planctomycetia; order Pirellulales; family UBA1268; genus CACORA01. The sequence continues at coordinate 1,890 of JBIKNV010000354.1, forward strand.
CGCTCGAGGCGACCCTCCTCCGGGGCAACGCGGGGTGGCCGCGGAGTCTGGTCTCCTGCAGTGGCTTTCCGCCGGCTGGTCGAACTGCGGGACGTGATCCGGGAGGGGCGATACGAGTGGCTGTTTGGCATGCCGAGATCATACACCGGGGCGGTTCACCGCACTGCCGACCACCATCTCGAACGCTCCACTTCGGGCATTGGCTCGTTAAAGTCGCGCGGACGGGTGCCGTCATTGAGCGGCATGCGGAGGATTGCGGGGGCGGTATCGTCCTGGAGATACGGGTCGAATCGCACGGCCCGTCGCTGCTGCGAACGGCTGGGCCCAGGTTCGAGCCACTGGGGCCGCCCCAAGGAACTACATCCCGTGAACGCCAAGGCCACTGCCGCACCAACGCAGATCGTGATCGGGCCCAGGGTTCGGCGTCGCGAAGACATGAAGGGAGTCTAGGATTCACCCCCGGCCGCCCCAAGCCCAGAAAACCGCCAGGAAACCTGCCGCGGGACTGGCTGGTGCGCCATCCCGCCGGCTTGCGCCTGGCGGCTGAGTGGGCCAACCATCACTCAGCCCCGGGCGCGAGCCCGGGGGCTGCAGCAGCGTCGGCTGGAGCGCCATCCCGCCGGCTTGCTGGGTGCGGCCCTGGCGGTTCACGGCATGCTGACGTGGAGCAGTTTTGCGTGGTGGCCGTCAGGCATTTCGACGGTTTGGGATCCCACGGCTGCTGGCAGGAGCACGCAGGAGCCGGCAACGAGATCGGGCAGCCCCCATCGTGAGTCCAGCCGCAGGCAACCGGCGAGGACGGCGAGAAAATGGCAGCGGTCGTCGCCACCCACCTGCCATTCACGATGGGGACGGACTTCGTCGAGCAGAAAGTATTCGCTCGTCACCAGCCGGCGCACGGCTGGGTCGCCTGTCGACTCGCCGGCTACCGGCGCCACCGGCTTGAAGTGAGTCACGGCTTCGAGCCCGGCCTCGATGTGCATGGCGCGGGGCTTGCCATCCGGGCCGACACGATTCCAGTCATGGAGCCGGAAGGTCACATCGCTCGACTGCTGGATCTCGGCCACCATCAGCCCGGCGCCGATTGCATGCACCGTGCCGGCGGGAATGAAGACACAGTCGCCGCGGTGTGGCTCGAACGAATGAAGGACGTCGCCACAGCGGCCGGCGCGCAGGGAGGCGGCCAACTCGTCGCGGGTGGTGCCAGCGCGGAGGCCGGCATAGATGCGGCTGCCCGGCACGGCGTCGATCACGTACCACGCCTCGGTCTTGCCGCGGTCGGGAGGAGTGAGCCGACCGGCTCGGGCATCGTCGGGATGGACCTGCACCGAAAGGTCGTGACTGGCATCGAGAAACTTAAAGAGCAGCGGAAATGCCGACAGCGGGGCGTGGCGACCGAGGAGTTCCACGCCGCGGGTGCGGACAAGGTCGCCGAGCGTGGAGCCGGCGAGCGGACCGGCCGCGACCACGCTCTGGTCGGGGCCGCGGTCGACTAGTTCCCATGATTCTGCGTAATCGTCACCGGGGGGCAATGCCCGGCCGAGGGTGCTCGCGAACCGGCGGCCGCCCCAGATGTAACGACGGTAGATTGGCGACAAGAGGAGCGGATGCAACGAGGTCGTGGTCATGGTGTTTGCCGTGTCACCCCTTCGCATAGCCCTCGAGGATGCGACCGATCCAAAAGGCGCAGATCGAGAAGACCAATAGCATCAGCATCTGGCCGAGCGAGATCGTC
>JBIKNV010000372.1:0-3519 GCA_044358475.1 Pirellulales bacterium
TGAGACCGATGAGCTGTCCGAGACGACCGATCGCACGCATAGGAGTGCGGTCAGGATACACCGGGCTGCCTGGGTGCGCCGATTGCCTCTGCCCGGGAATCGTAGTGGGCCACGTTGGCCGCACCGCGGGCCCGCAGCGTCCGGAGGTCGATCTCAGACAGGCCGCACAACCGCATCAGACCTCCCGCGGAGCGGATCCGGCTGGCAAGCGTCGTGATCGTCGCGATCAGCTCGTCATCGATCGCATCGAGTTCATCGAGTTCCAGAAGCACGCGATGGGCGTGGTTCTCCTGCAAGGCATCCCAGATCCCGTCGACCAGGGCGAAGTCTGAAGCTGCAGGATCCCGACAGGCATCGCCATCGAGGCGCACGAGGAGCCAATCAGGCCCCCGCTCAATTCGCATGTGGCAGCACTTCGCCTGCGATTTATGGCATTGCAGGCCAGTCACTGCGGCAGTTGACTGCAAAGAAGAAGTCATCGGTTTGTTCCTCCGTGAGGCCGCCCCCGTGGAAATCCCTTTCCGCGGAAAAGGCAGCGTGAAGCTGCTTCGTTCTGCCCCAGTAGTCATCGTAAGGATGGTTGCCGGGGCCGCAAGCTCGGTTTTTCCAGGGTGGGGAGGCCATGGTTTTTCGGCTGGTTTCCCGCCCCGGGGTTGTCTCCCGGGCCTGCCCGGCAATACTGCCAGCACGTTCGATCGATCCCGAGAAACGCGAGGAGGCACTTCATGGGCCGGCACGGAGCAGTGACATTCAAAGGCAATCCGCTCACCCTGGTAGGTGAGGCAGTGCAGGTTGGCAAGCCCGCGCCCGACTTCGACGTCGTCTTCTACGGTGAGGGTGGCATGCATCACATCACCAAGGCCGACCTGCTCGGGAAGCCTGCGATCATCAGCGTCGTGCCATCGCTCGACACGCCTGTCTGCCAGGTACAGACCAAGACGTTCAATAAGAAGCTCGCAGCCCTTGGCGACACCATCACGGCTCTCACGGTGAGCCTCGATCTGCCCTTCGCGATGAATCGCTTCTGTGGGGCCGAAGACATCAAGGGGATGAAGAACGGCAGCGACTACATGAATCGCAGCTTCGGTACCCACTGGGGCGTGCTCATTGATGAACTCAAGATCCTGGCCCGCGCCGTCTTCGTGCTCGACGCGAGGGGCGTTGTGCAGTACGCGCAGGTCGTCAAGGAAGTGGCCGAGGAGCCCGACTACGACGCCGCCCTCGCCACCCTGCAGAAACTTTCTTAGGACTCAGCCGAACGCTGCCCAGGCCCCCGGGCTCGCGCCCGGGGCTGGGTGATGGTGAGTACACCCAGCCGCCAGGCGCAAGCCGGCGGGATGACGCACCAGCCGACGCTGTCGAGCCCTCAGGGCTTTCTGTGTGGATTGTGCTGCCCGCCTGGAGGGCGGGCGTACGAGAGCGAACGGACGTTCGCCAAGGAAAGCGAGGGCAGGATGCCGAGCTTTCCGTGAAGCAGCGGGCGGGCGTACGAGAGCGAACGGACGTTCGCCAAGGAAGCTGAGGCCACGAGGGCGAAGCTTGCGTAAGGCTAGCCCCGCAGCATCGCCTCGATGGTCTGCCGCGCGGAGTCGAGCGCCGCAGGCAGTTTATCGACGAGTTTGCCGCCCGCCTGCGCCATGTCGGGCCGACCGCCCCCCTTCCCGCCCACGATCGTCGCCGGCTCCCTGATCCAGGTGCCCGCCGAGAGGCCGCGGGCTTCCAGTTCGCGAGAGATCCCGGCCACGAGGGTCACCTTGCCTTCGTCATCGGAGGCAGCGAGAAGCACGGCGATCGGGCTGGCCTTTCGCCGGAGGTGATCGATGCATTGCCGCATGGCCCCGGCATCGCTGCCCGGAGCTTCCGCCACCACGACCTTCGTGTCCCCCACGGCGACCGCGGCGGCAAGAAGCTGGTCGGGTGAACTGCCGGTCGCCGCCGCCGGCTTGGCCTTCTTGAGCGTTTTGAGTTCCTTCTGGAGCGTGGCGAGCCGCTGGGGAAGTTCGCCGGCCGGCACCCTGAGCGCTGCGGCCGACTCGGCGAGCGTCTGCTCCGCCCGCCGCAGTCGGGCGAGTGCCTCCAGGCCGGTGACAGCCGAGATTCGCCGCGTGCCGGCGGAGACGCTCTCCTCGCCGACGATGCGCACAAGGCCGATCTGGCCGGTGCTCATGACATGTGTGCCGCCACAGAGTTCGCGGCTGACGCCGTCCATCGTCACCATCCGCACGATATCGGGATATTTCTCGCCGAAGAGCATCATGGCCCCGGCATGGCGGGCCTCGGCCAAGGGCAGGAGTTGAGCCGATACCGGCACCGCAGCGAGCACCGAGGCGTTGACCATGCTCTCGATTTTTTCAAGCGTCTCGTGCCCCACGGCCTCACCATGGGAAAAGTCGAACCGCAGCATGTCGGCATCCACCTTCGACCCCTGTTGAACGGCATGGGAGCCGAGGAAGTGCTGCAGCGCCGCATGCAACAGGTGGGTGCCCGAATGGGCCCGCCGCAGGGCGGCGCGGCGGTTGGCATCCACGCTGGCATGGGCTGGCTGGCCGAGGTCGAGGGCGCCCGACACGAGGTGGCCGATGTGGAGCACGAATCCGCCCTCGCGGTGCGTGTCGATCACCTGAAACCTGCCCGTCGACGTCTGCAGCCAGCCCGTGTCGCCGACCTGGCCGCCCGATTCGCCATAAAACGGCGTGCGGTCGAGGATGACCGTGGCTGGTGTTGCATGGCCGACCTCGCGGAAGGTCTCGCAGAGCCGATGCTGGGCGATGATGCCGACGATCGCGCCGTCGGCTTCGGTCGTGTCGTAGCCGACAAACTCCGAGCCGTGCATCGTTTGCTTGAGGGCGTCGAGTGGTCCCGACGTAAACACCTCCACCCGGCTGCCGGCGCCCGACCGCTGGCCGTGCTCCTCCATGGCGGCCCGGAAGCCGTCCCAGTCGAAGCCGATGTTGCGTTCGGCGGCGATCGTCTCGAGCAGTTCCGGCGGGAACCCGTAGGTCGTGTAGAGTTCGGCCGCATCGCCCCCCTTCACCATCTCGGCGGCCGTGGTCGCAAACAGTTTCTCGATCCGTTCGAGGCCGCCGTCGATCGTCGCCAGGAACGACTCCTCCTCACGGCGGATCACGCCGGCCACGCGATCGACCGTGTCGGCCAGTTCTGGATAAGGCTTCCGCATCATCTCGGCCACGGTGCCGGGCAGCTTGTGAAGAAACGGCTCCTGCATCCCCATCTGCCGGCCATCGAGCACGGCTCGTCGCAGCAGCCGCTTCACAACGTACTTCTCCTCGTTGTTGCCCGGCAGCACGTTTTCGTGGATGGCGAACGTGCAGGCCCGCACATGGTCGGCGATCCGGCGCATCCGCCGGCCGTCGTCGTCGGCGGGCCCATATCGTTTGCCGCACACCTCCGCCACCGCCTCGACGAGCGGTCGCAGGATATCGATATGGAAGTTGCTATCGACGCCCTGCAGCATCGCGCAGGTCCGCTCCAGCCCCATGCCGGTGTCGATGTTGCGGC
>JBIKNV010000128.1:0-7138 GCA_044358475.1 Pirellulales bacterium
TCGACGGCGTGAGCATCGCCCGTGGCGCGATCGGCAACCCCTGGATCTGCCAGCAGACGCGGGCACTCCTCGCGGGCGAGCCCGCGCCGCCACCCCCTACCCTGTACGAACAGCGGGATGTGTTGCGCGAGCATTTTCAGCTCGCCGAGGAACTGCATGGCGAACAGCTTGCCGGCCGGACCATGCGGAAGTTCGCCATCAAGTACGCCCGGCTCCACCCGGAATATCTCGCCGTTCGTGACGCCTTCGTAGCCGTGAAAGTGAATGCCGATTGGCAGTATGTGCTCGACCGCTTCTACGCCGTCGACGCCCCGGGCCGTGATCCGTCGGCCGATGTCGACGAGACCGAGGAGTGCGCATAGCCGTGGAGGAGGTCGCGTGCCCACTCTGGCTCGACGCCTTTCTCGATCCATTGCCCAAGCGCCCAGGCGGCCGCTTCTCTGACCACCGGCTCGGGATCCCGCAATGCCTGCCCGAGCGCGGCGGCCGTAGCGGGGTCGGGCCGATTGCCAAGCGCGATCACTGCCGAGCGAGCCAGCCCAGCCCGCTTGGCCCGCAGAATCGGCGAGCCCTTGAACCGCTGACGAAAGCCCACATCATCGAATGAAAGAATCTCGGCCAGCGACAGCGTCGTCTCGCCGCCCCGCGGCTGAAACGCCGGCTCGTAAGACAGCGGGGCGTGACGGTTCCATGGGCAGACGTCCTGACAGATGTCGCAACCAAACACCCAGTCGCCCAGGCCCGACCGCAGCGCAGCGGGAACAGGGCCGTGGTCTTCGATCGTCAGCGCGCTGATGCACTTTCGCGCATCGAGCACCCGTGGCGCGGGGAGAGCTCCCGTCGGGCAGGCGTCAAGGCAAGCGGTGCAGGTGCCGCAGTGATCGACCTCGATCGGCTCGTCGACGGGGAGTTCCAGGTCCGTCAGCAGACCGGTGAGAAAGAAAAAACTCCCTGCGGCGGGATGAATGAGCATCGTGTTCTTGCCAAACCAGCCGAGCCCGGCCAGCCAGCCAAACTCCCGCTCGGCCAGTGGCGCCGAATCGACAACACCCCGAGACGTGCAGCCGGGAACCTGCTGCTCGAGCCATGCGGCGAGCCGATTGACGCGATCGCGCAGGAGATCGTGATAGTCGTCACCCCAGGCATACCGCGACACTCTCCCCCGGCCTCGCTCCCCCTGGGTGGGCTCCGCCGTGGCGGGGGTTGTGTCTCCTGGCACCTCGGTTGAATAGTCCGTGGCGAGCATGATCACCGTCCGGGCACCCGGCAGGAGCGACCGCGGATCGCCCCGCAGCGGCTCGTGTCGCTTGAGCCAGACTTCCATCACGCCGGCATGGCCCTGGGCAATCCACTGGCGGAACACATCCTGCCGGAGCGGCGGTGCAGCCGCGGCGATCCCGATCCGGGCGAAGCCGAGGCGAACCGCCTCGGCGCGGAGGGCCACGGCGAGATCGGCAGCGGCATGGGGCGTGATAGACGGCGACTCAGTCATCGAACGGGGCCTGGGTGGGCTGGAGAGACTGGGGCAAGTTTGGCCGACGACGGATCACAAGGGAGGACAGGGATCGGAAGGGAAATGGTCTGGACCCATGTGGGGGAGACGCTATCGTCCCGACCCGCATGGTCCATGCCTACCAGGATATTTTCCATGACGAGCCAGTACCGCCCCTTTTTGTTCCTCGCCTCCGCGGCGTTGGCCGTCGTCGCCCTCCTCTTCGTAGCCGGCTGTAAAACCCCGCCCCCGGCCCCCGTGTATGGGGCCGCGACCGTCGCACCACCGGCCACCGGGATGTACGGGCAACCGGCCCCCTACGGCACCCCACCGCAGGCCGTCTCGTATGCGCCGCAGGCAGGCGCCCCGATGCCCGGCCCCGCCACCTCGTGGCAGGGAGTGCCCCAGGCGTCGGCCGCGCCGCCAGCCAACAGCTGGAACTGGTCCCAGGCCGGTAGTCCTAACGCGATGCCAACGCAGGCTCCGTCCTTGCAGCAATACGGCAACCAGTTGCAGACCCAAGCCAATCAACTCGGCACCCAGGTCCAAAACCAGGCCAACCAGTTCACCAACCAGACCCAGCAGACGCTGGCAAACCAGCAGCAGCAACTGACCAACCAGCTCCAGAATCAGGCCAATCAGTACCAGCAGGGATTCAACAATCAGGTGCAGCAGTACAGCAACCAGATGCAGCAGGGCGCGCAGAATGCCCAGCAGCAACTGAATACCCAGATGCAGCAGGCGATGCCGCAGATGCCATCGGCTCCTCAAACCCAGACGGTCAACGGCAACTGGTGGCCGTTCAGCGATCCCAACGCGCTGCCCCCGGCCCGTGCCACGCCGACGGGGATTTCGCGGTACTAGCTTTACGGCTGCAGGGCCATCCATGGCCCCTGCAGCCTTGGCAGGTCGGAGGCAAAGCCGAGGTTTGCCTCGACCTGCGACGCACGGCATCCAGCCGTGCAGTCGCGGAAGGCGGAGCAGGCCCGAAGGGATGCGACGCCGCGATAGGTAGCCCATCCATGGCCCCTGCAGCCTTGGCCCTGCGCGACCACAGGTCGCTGCGGCCGAGAGGCCCGCCCTCCAGGCGGGCAGTACCATGCTCCAGCCAGCACAGGGCGCAAGCCCTGTGGCCTGCGGCGGGGCCGGCTCGCACCTCATCCCGCGGGCTTGCGCCCTGCGGCTAGCTGACCGAAACCCTCGCCATCCTGGCCTCGGGTTTCTTGGCGATCCTCCGGTCGCTCTCGTAAGCCCGCCCTCCAGGCGGGCATCGCCATCCTCCAGCCAGCACAGGGCGCAAGCCCGGGGGCCTTTAGCAACGCCGGGGCACTTTTGGTGAGCCGGCCGTGGTAAACTTAGTGACTCGGGCGAGCGACGCGGAGTTACCACCCCATGTTTCGATGGCTGCAAGGGATCAAGCCCGGATCGCGGCCCGCGATCAATGCGTCGACGTGGAAGATCGTCGACCGCATTGAGGCGTTGGCTCCCGAAATGGAAACCCTCGACGATGTCGCGCTCAAACGGCTCGGGCGATCACTGTCCTACCGAGCCAAGGCCGGGGAGCCGGCCGACAGCCTCATCATCGACGCCTTCGCCGCCACCCGCGAAGCCGGCCGCCGGCGGCTCGGCATGCGTCACTATGACGTGCAATTGCTCGCCGGCACAGCGCTTGTGCACGGTGCCATCGTCGAAATGCAGACGGGCGAAGGCAAGACGCTCGTCGCCACACTGCCGCTGGTGCTCTATGCCCTCGCCGGCAAGGGTGCCCACCTCGCCACGGTAAACGACTACCTGGCCCGCCGCGATGCCGAGTGGATGACACCGATCTTCGAGGCGCTCGGCATGACAGTGGGCATCGTCGAGTCCCAGATGGATTTTGACACGCGTCGGAAGGCCTACGCATGCGACGTCACCTATGGCACGGCCAAGGAGTTCGGCTTCGACTTCCTCAAGGACCGGCTGATGAACCGGGAGATCGTCGAGGGCCGCGGTGACCTCGGGGCAATGCTCACCGGCCGAGATGGTGCTGGCGGTCCGAAACTGATGCAACGCCCCTACTGGTTCGCGCTGGTCGACGAGGCCGACAACGTGCTGATCGACGAAGCACGCACACCATTGATCATCGCCTCGCCACCGGGAGAAGCCCAGGCCGCCGAACAGGCGTTGTTTCGGTTTGCGGCTGCTACGGCGGAGCGACTCGAGGCAAACGAAGACTTCGAGTCGGACGTACAAAAGCAGACCTGCGAACTGCTCGGCCGCGGCCGCAGTCGCGTGCGGGCCTTCGACCGCCCTCCCGAACTGGAGGCCACCAGCCTGCTGGCGATCTACGACGCCGTCGAGCGAGCCCTCAAGGCCAAGACGTTCTACACGCTTGACCGGCAATACGTCGTTCGCGACGACAAGATCGTGATCGTCGACGAGTTCACCGGCCGTGCCGCCGAAGGACGCAGTTGGCGGGATGGCCTTCACCAGGCCGTCGAGGCGAAAGAAAACGTGGAGATCACGGTGCCTTCAGGACACGCGGCCCGGATCACGATTCAAGATCTCTTCGCGCGATGGCCGCATCTGGCGGGCATGACCGGCACGATCGCCACCAGTGCCGGTGAGATCTCCCGCACCTACGAGGTGGCGGTGGCGACGGTGCCCACCAACCGGCCGGCGATCCGCCAACGGCTGGAGCCAGTGGTTTGCGGTGACTACCGCGACAAGATCGAGCGGATCGTGGAAGAGATCAAGGAACAGCATGCCCTCGGTCGGCCCGTGCTGATCGGCACCCGGTCGATCGACAAGTCGGAGAACATCTCCGCACTCCTCACGGCCGCCGGCCTCCAGCACACGGTTCTCAACGCGCGGCAGATCGCCCAGGAAGCCGAGATCGTGGCCCAGGCCGGACAGCGCGGGCAGATCACCGTGTCGACCAACATGGCTGGACGTGGTACCGATATCAAACTCGGTGAGGGCGTGTACGACCTTGGCGGATTGCATGTCATCTGCACGGAGCTTCACGACTCGGCACGCATCGACCGGCAGTTGGTCGGACGATGCGGACGCCAGGGGGACCCGGGAACCTGGCGGCAGTATGTCTCGCTCGACGACGAGATCCTCATTGCGGGTTACGGCCCGAAGCGGGCCAAGCGGATCGCAGCGCGACTCCGCGGGCACCTCGGCGGGAATGCCGAGCGGCTCCTCGCCGTTTTCAAGCGGGCACAGCAGCGGGTCGAGGCCCGCCACCGTCGTCAGCGGCGGGTGCTGGAATACGTGGAGCGGCAGCGGGCCGAGGCCCACATCCAGATGAGCCAAGATCCGTATCTCGACGCTGCAAGCTAACTTCACGCCTGCGGGGCCATCCATGGCCCCCGCAGGCGTAGGGCCTACGCGACCACAGGTCACTGCGGCCAAGAGGCTCGCCCTCCAGGCGAGCCTTGCGTAAGCCGGAGCAGGCCCGAAGGGATGCAACGGCGCGAAAGCGAGCGCCATCCATGGCCACCGCAGGCGTAGGGCCTACGCGACCACAGGTCACTGCGGCCGAGGAGGCCCGCCCTCCCGGCGGGCCGACCGTAAGCAGCGACAGGCCCAAAGGGATGTCGCTGCGCGAAAAATAGCCCCCCGCAGGCGTAGGGCCTACGCGACCACAGGTCACTGCGGCCAAGAGGCTCGCCCTCCAGGCGAGCTTCCCAGACCCAGCCAGCACAGGGCGCGAGCCCTGTGGCCTGCGGCGGGGCCGGCTCGCACGTCATCCCGCGGGCTTGCGCCCTGCGGCTGGCTGAACGAAACCCTCGCCATCCTGGCCTCAGGTTTCTTGGCCAGCCCGCCGGCTCGCGCCGGCGGCTTTGTGGAGTCCCAGCTCACGCCGGCGGGTCCGATTGCCCACTCCCCGCCCCAGAAAGCCCCGGGCGGAAGCCCGGGGGCCCCGCAGCGGCGGGTTTGCGACGTCGCACCATTCTCGATGTTGACGGCACATGCCATGTGTGTGAGCCTTTTGATCATGAACCTCGCCGCGAAAGCAATTCTGGTGGCAGTTGCTCTCAGCACGAGCGGCACGGCGATGTTCGCTCAAGAATCATCCGTACCGGCACGCCCGCCGGCAGCGCCGGCGGCTGACGGCACGATTTCGGTCGTCGTACCGGGTGAACCGGCAACGACGTCAGCGACGCCCATCCGCGAGCCCACGGTGGCATCGCAGCCACCGCCCCCTCCTCCGCAACCCCTCCCAGTCGGTCCTGCCGCTGCTCTGCTCTCCGCAGCGCTCGAGCCACTCGAAGCCAAGCTCATCGGAGATTCGACACAGTACGCGCGACCCCTGCCCCTCTTGGAGGCGCTCGAGCGTTCGGGGGATCGAAGCCGCCGTCTGTGGATCACACAGGCCTACTGGAAAGTGTCGTCCGCGTTCGCTGCCATTCGATTCGCCAGCGAGGCTGTGGAGCGATTGGAGTTGATTGCCCCCGGGGGCGATCCGCATGACCGCGCCGTACTCGATGTCGCCATCGCTGATGCCAAGGCTGATCTCGCCGAAGCCCGGTCTCAACTCGTTGTCGCCCAGCAGGAATTGGTCGATCTCGTTCGCCTGCCTGCCACCGAGCCCGCCCCCTGGCCGGTCGATCGACCGCTGGCCACTCCTTACCAGACCCACTTCACCACCATTTTCGCGAACCGCCCAGCCACTGGACGCATCCGGGCCATCGACCGCATGCTGCCCAGCAAGCACGAGGCGATCGAGGCCCGGGCCGCCGCCGCCAATGCGGCCCGCACGGCTCTCGACATGGCCGAGGCCGACCACGCCAAGGCCAGGCGGCCGATTGAGTCGGTTGCGGTCGCTCAGGCGGCACTTGCATCCCAGCAGCGCGAGTTTCTCGCGGCCACGCTGGCCTACAACCTCGATATCGCCGAATATGCCATGGCCGTAGCCGATCCGGCCGTGCCCGACGACCGCTTCGTATCGATGCTGATCGGCACGCCCATCCAATGGCGTGGCGGAGCCGGTGTCACGCCGGCCAGTGGCACGGCTTCCGAAGGGGCATTAGCGCCGTAAGCGGCTGACGTAATCCCGGGATCGTATCATGAGGGCCGCCATGATCGCCTCGGCCTCCATCTCTTCGCCCCGCCCCGCCCCGCTCGCCATCGGACCGGTGGTCGTCGATCCGCCTGTGCTCCAGGCCCCCATGGCTGGCTACACCAACTATGCCTACAGGCAGGTCGTGCGGGAGTTTGGCGGGGCCGGTCTCCTGGCTACGGAAATGATCGCCGCCCGCAGCGCGATGTGGCTGGAGACCAATCGCGGTGAGCATCCCGATCGTCTCTGGGGCGTGCGCGATGAACCGCGGCCGCTGGCAGTGCAGATGTGGGACAACGATCCCGACAATCTGGCCCGGGTCGGCCAGCGGCTGGCGAAGGACTTTCAGGTCAGCGTCGTCGACCTCAACTTTGGCTGCCCCGTGCGGCAGGTTACCGAAAAGGCCCATAGCGGTTCGTGGCTGCTCCGCGACCCTGATCGCGTCGGGACGATCGTCCGCCGGGTCGTCGAGGCCTGTGACGGCACACCCGTGACCGCGAAAATTCGCCTTGGCTGTGCCGATACCTGCCGCACCGCCATTGAGGTCGCCCAGCGGATCGAAGAGGCCGGTGCCGCCTGTCTCACGGTTCACGGCC
>JBIKNV010000188.1:0-5716 GCA_044358475.1 Pirellulales bacterium
CAGCCCGCTCCGGCGCTGCGGCCTCGCCAGCCACGGCGCGCAACTGCTCCTGGAGATCACGTCCCATCGACAGGTACAGTGCTGTCAATTTGTTTGCCGCCTCACCCCCGCTGCCGGCCTGCTTCTCGAGCAGGTTCATCGCCTGCTCTGCCTTGTCAATCTGCTGGGTGCCGATGAAGTGACGTAATGCCAGGGTCAGCGTGGTACCAACCACGGACTCCGACACGCCTGCCGGCATCGTGCCGTTCACCATCGTCCATGGGCCGAAGGACGGGTTTTCGAGCACCGCCGTCACAACGTCTTCGGCTCCATCATCGATGGCCAACTGACACCGAGCCAAGGCCGCCGACACGGCAACGGCCGAGGGTGCCATCCCTTTGGCGGCCGCCAGGCCCTGATCGAGGGTGTCGACCGCCTGTTGTTTCCAGGCAGCTAAAACCGCATCGTCGGCGCGATCATTCCCCTCGAGTTTCCTCGCCTCCTGCACCTGCCGAGTGAGCCCCATGCCGGCCCGCATGAGCACTTCCGCCCGCCGCGGAGATTTCGCGGGGAGTGCCTGCAACACCGCTGCGATTCGGTCCGGGTCGCGTGCATCGACGGCAGCCGCGACTGCCACCACGGCCGCATCGCCCGCTGATTTGCTGTCGGGCCAGCCCCGCATGATGGCCTCCGCCGCCGAGCCGCAGTTGTCCCGCGCGTCCGCTGCCCACACCGGATCGGCCTGCTTCTGCAGTTGCTGCCAACTTGCCATCGCGATCATCGCAGCCTGATCACTGCCCCGGCTGCTCGGATAGCGTTTGGCCAGAAACCCGCCAAGTGTCGCGGCGTCATGCCAGCGCCTAGCCTCGTAGAACAGGTACGTGAGCAGGTACCGCGTTTCGTTGACCGCATCGATCTCCGCCCCCTCGGCGGCAGCGAGCGCCTTGCTGAGGAAGGAAATCGCCTGCGCCTGGGCGTCGTCGCCGGCCGTCGTCGCCACCTTTGCGGCAGCCTGGTCGTTGGCCGCTGTCGCCTGCTTCGCCAGAGTCCTTTGCTCCTGCATTGTCGTGAGCGCGAGTTTCGCCTGATCCATCAACGTCTCGAACGACGCCCCCTCAGCGATTGCGCTGTTGAAATCGGATCCGAGGGCGGTAAGGAGGTCGCGGGCTTCGATGGCATACTCGCGCCCTGCCTTGGCGACCTCGGTCGCAAGTTTGCCGGCATCTTTCTGCAACGGTTTGCGCTTCACCTGCTCAGCCTCGGGCATGGCAGCGGCCTGCTTCTGCAGCAGCAACGCTGCGTGATACTTCATCCCGAGAACGTCGGCATCGAGTTGATCATCGGGGACGCCACCCAGAGCCATCCGAAGGAAGGCATCGGTGAGAGCTTCGTACTTCTTCTCGGCCAGCCAGCACTGCAGCGAAGCGTTGAGCGCCTTGCTGCGGAGGGTCGTGAAAAAAGCTCCGTTGCCCTCGATCGCCAGCATCTCACCGAGCGTTGTCAGGGCCTTGGTGTAATCCCCAGCCGCCGCGTAGTTGCGTCCTTCATTGCACCGTGCCAGCAATCCCGCACCGCGATTGGGGTACTTCTTGAACAGTTCGGCATAGCGATCAGTCGACACCTGGAGGGCGGCCTTCGCCTCCGGCGAGGCAGGAGCAAGAGCCTGCGACTTGTCGAAGTAGGCATCCGCCACCAGCAGTCGCACCTGCAGGAGTTTCCCACGGAGTTCCTCGCGATCCTCCTCCATCCGCGCGATCGACCGCGCTCGCGACGGACGCGCCGCAGCCTTGTCCTCGCTTCCCTCTTTTTGGTTCTTGGCCTCACCTCCCGACGCGGCCTGTAACTCCGCGTCTGCATCACGCAGCGCCTTGAGCACCGCATCCTCCGCATTCCCCAGGTCGGTGATCGCCTCTTTTTTACCGGCCATTTTCCCCTGGAGCGATGCGATGGCCCCATCGAAGAACGGCAAGGCCGCCGCCCGCAACGACTCGGCATCTGCCCCTGGCTGCTTGGCCTTCTCGAGGCTCACGCGGCCTCGGGCGAGAAGCAGGCCTCCCTTTTGCATGAGCGCGTCGATCCGACGATCCAGCGGCGGGTCGCTGGTCAGGTATGCGTCGAGCGCCTGCTGGGCGCCGTTCAACAGTTCCGCCCGCTTTTCGGCATCGCCTTCTGACTGGCTCACACCCACCAGGGCTGCGGCTCGGCGAAAGGCCACCTCTTGCCTCAACGTCTTGCCGGATTGGTTGTCGGCGGCTACACGATCGAGAATCCAGAGCACAACGTCGGGCATCTGCTGCTGGTCGAGCGCCTTGAGCAGTTTGAGCGTCGTACCGTCAGACACCGAGACCGTCTCGTCGTCAGCACCCTGCGCGGGCACACCGGCGAAGGCAATGGCCACCATCACCACGGCGGCCCCCCTGCACACGCCCTGGATGCCAACGCGATATGACAAGGTACGTCCCATGAAACGAATTGTGGCCAGGGGGGGGAAGGACGTCAAACAGAACGGCCCCGTCTCGAAGGCTCCGTCGCGCACACGCCCCGACAATCACACGTCACCCGCGTGATGCACCACTCGAGCGGCTGGAACGGGAGGCGGCTGAGGCATTGGCAAGCCAATAGGGGAGCTTGCCGGCGGGAGGCAGGTTTACCACGCGGGCCGACCGCACTCCGGGGCAGGCCGCAACGGCGGCGATTGCCTCGGCTGCGGGAGCCTGGTCGAGGTTCAGCACGCCGATTGCGTCCCCGCCGGGTGCCGTGCGGCCAACCGTCATCTGCGCGATATTTACACCCTGGCCGCCAAATGCCGTGCCCACACTGCCGATGATGCCGGGCACATCCTGGTGAGTGAAGACCAGGAGCACACCATCGAGATACGCCTCGAGCCGATGCCCTTCAAGTTGCACCAGACGAGGCATGGAGTGCCCGAAGAGGGTACCGGCGGCGCGGTGCACATGGTCACCGCTCACCAGATCGACAGCCACCACGGAACTGAAGGCGCCTGGATCGGTGCGACTCTGCTCGACCAGTTCGATCCCTCGGTCGCGCAACAGCATCTCCGCGTTGACGATGTTCACGTCTTCGATCGCCGACTCGAGCAGCCCCGCTGCGAACGCGGCCGTCACCAGTCGGGTGTTGCGGGACGCGATCTCACCGCGATAGGCAATGGAACAGGATCGCGGCGGCCCGTCGTCGAGTTGGGCCAACAGCAGCCCCAGCCGCCAGGCCAGATCGAGAAATCCGCGCACGCCCTCGAGCGCCGCTGGATCGATCGCGTTGGCATTCACCGAGTGGCGAATTGCGCCCGTGGTGAGAAAATCGACCAGCAGGCCGACCCCCTCCACCGCCACCTGCGACTGGGCCTCCTCGGTGCTGGCGCCGAGGTGCGGCGTGACGAGCACGCCGGGCATGTCGAACAAGGGGCTGTCCGTGCAGGGCTCCGACTCGAACACGTCAAGCGCCACGCCCGCAATCACACCGCTGCTCAGCCCCTCGACGAGGGCCTGCTCATCGTAGATGCCGCCGCGGGCACAATTCACGAGGCGCACGCCCTTTTTGAGCTGGGAAAGTTCCGCTTTGCCGATGAGATGGCGCGTCTCGTCGGTGAGAGGCGTGTGCACGGTGAGATAGTCGATCAGCGGCAGCATATCAGCCACCTTCGGCACCAACTCGATTCCCAGGTCGGCCGCCCGCTCTGGAGAAAGAAACGGGTCGTAGCCGACCACCCGCATGTCGAAGGCTCGGGCCCGCGCTGCAACGGCCTGCCCGATGCGGCCCAGACCCACGATACCCAGCGTCTTGCCGGCGAGTTGCACCCCCATGAACTTGCCTCTGTCCCACCGGTGCCCGCGGAGGCTCGCATCGGCAGCGGCCACGTTGCGGGACAGCGCCAGGATCAGCGCGAAGGCATGCTCGGCCGTGCTCACCGTGTTGCCGGCAGGCGTGTTCATCACCACGATCCCCTGGCGGGTCGCAGCGTCTTTGTCGATGTTGTCGGTGCCCACGCCCGCCCGCACGATGGCCCGCAGTCGGGTGTTGCCGGCCAAGGCGTCCGCGGTGATCTTCACGCCGCTGCGGCAGATCGCCCCGTCATGGGCGGCCAAGGCATCGCGGAGCGCCGCTCCCGAGAGCCCGGTGACCACCTCATAGGTGATGCCCTGGGCCGCCGCCTTGTCGAGCAGGGCCAGCCCGTCGGCACTCAGGGGATCGAGCACGATGATGGATGGCATGTGGGTTCCTTCCGCAAGAAAATTTGAAACACTCGCCCTTGGGTTTCACGAGTGGGATCGCTGGAAATCGAGCATGTAGTCCCTGAGTGCCTCCACACCCGACGTGGGCATGGCATTGTAGATGCTCGCGCGGATGCCACCGACGGAACGATGCCCCTGCAGATCGACGAGCCCATGCTGGGCCGCGCCCTGCACGAACGCCTTCTCGAGTTGCTCGTTCGGAAGGCGAAATGTCACATTCATGGTCGAACGGCATTCTGGATGGGCGTGCCCGGCGAAGAAGCCTCCGGAGCCGTCGATGACGTTGTACAACAGGGCTGCCTTCGCCGTGTTGTGGTGGGCCATGGCCGTCAGCCCACCCATCGTGTCCCGCACCCAACGACAGACGAGCCCGAGGACGTACACGGCGAACACCGGCGGAGTGTTGGGCCGCGAGCCGTTCTTGGCGAAGGTGCGATAGTCGAGCATCTTGGGGAGGTCATCCCGGCTCCGAGCCAGAAGATCTTTCCGAATGATCACCGCGGTGACCCCGGCGATGCCGGCGTTCTTCTGGGCACATGCGTAGATCAAGCCATATTTTGCCACGTCGATCGGACGAGAGAGAAAATCGCTCGAGCAGTCGCACACCAACGGGGCAGACCCGACGTCAGGGTCATGCTGCCACTGCACTCCTTGGATCGTCTCGTTGCTGGTGATGTGAACATACGCAGAAGTGGGAGAGAGGCTCGCTTCTCCGGCAGCCGGGAGGCGGTCGTAGCCACCGGCTTCGCCATCCCACGCCACATGCACAGCCCCCTCGCGACGGGCCTCCTTGACGGCCGTGGCGCCCCAGGTGCCGGTGATGATGTAGTCGGCAGGCGACGACTGCCCGTGGAGCAGATTCATCGGCACCATGGAAAACTGAAGGCTTGCCCCTCCCTGGAGGAAGATCAGTTCGTACTCGTCACTGATCCCCACCACCTGCCGGAGGTCGGCCAACGTTTCCTCCAAAATGCGATCGAAGGCAGGGCTGCGATGACTGATCTCGAGCACCGACATGCCCACACCGGGCAGCGACAGCATTTCGTCGCGAGCCTGGTGAAGCACAGGAAGCGGAAGCACGGCCGGACCCGCCGAGAAATTGAACACCCGCTTCGCCTCCGCTCCGTCTGATCGCTCGGTCACAGCCGCTCTCCTGGTGCGCCACGGGTCCGCGGGCCTTGCCGCCAATCCCCGTGATTCAGGCGAGAATAGAAGCCTGTCCGCGGGTGGTCAACGGGCCACGCTTCCTGACGCGAACGGAGGCTGGACCGCCACCGGCTGAACCGAAAACGGGGCGGTCGAGACGGGCGTGACCGGCAGCGACGCCATGCGCGCGGCGGAGAGTTCCGCGTTCAGACTTGCCACCCGTGTCGATACGGCCGGCTGCTGTGGATCGATGGAGAGAGCCCGGGAGTAATTCACGAGGGCCTGGGATGACTCGCCGGTAGCCTCACGGAGGCCGCCCAGCGCCACCAGTGCCCGCGCGT
>JBIKNV010000201.1:0-5460 GCA_044358475.1 Pirellulales bacterium
CCGGACCCGTTCACTCGGCCCCAGGGAATGAACATTACTTTCGTCACGACTGCCAGGAGCGACCACGAAGCCCGGGAGTTTCTCGTGTCGATGGGGATGCCGCTCAAGAAGGAAGGCGAGGACGGAGCCGCGGCGTAGCGGCTCCACACGACCGATTGGAGAGATGATGCGACCCCGAGGTGGGGTCGTTCAGGAACCAGGTATGGCAAGCAAATCGAAGATCGCAGCCGCCAAGCGACCGCCGAAGTTTTCCACGCGGAAGGTGCATCGCTGCATGCTGTGCGGTCGGCCCCGCGCTGTCTATCGCAAGTTTGGCATGTGCCGCATCTGTTTCCGGAAACTCGCCGACCTGGGGTGTATTCCGGGCGTTCGCAAGGCCAGTTGGTAGAGGACCACAACCCATGATGACTGATCCGATCGCCGACATGCTTACCCGCATCCGCAACGCGGTCCGTATCGAGCGGCCCACGGTCGAGGTGCCCGCCTCGAAGGTAAAGCGAGGAGTTGCCGATGTGCTGAAGCGAGAAGGCTTTATTTGGGACTGGCGGGAGGTGCAGGGCGGTCCAGTGCCCCATCTGCAACTGGAGCTGAAGTACGGCCCCAATGGTGAGCGGCTGATTCGCCACATCAAACGGGTCAGTTCGCCCGGTCGGCGGGTCTACAGTCGGTCGGCGTTGCTTCGTCCAGTGCTCGGTGGATTAGGGATTTCGATTCTCTCCACGTCGAGTGGTGTGGTCAGTGATCGCGAGGCGCGGCAGCGGAAGCTGGGCGGCGAAGTGCTCTGCGAGCTCTGGTAGGCCGGTGGCCATTGGGAACCTGTCAACCAAAACAGCCACGAAAACACGTTTCACTTCCACTAGATTCAAGGATCAGGACATGTCCCGTATCGGCAAAGCCCCCGTGCAGATTCCGAAAGGCGTGAAAGTCGCCGTCGAGTCCGGCACGCTCAAAGTGGAAGGACCGCTCGGCAAACTCGAGCAGCGTCTGCATCCGGCGGTGTCCGTGGAGGTCGATCAGGCAAGGAACGCTCTCTCCGTCAGTCGGGCTGATGACAATCGAATCTCCCGCTCAGTGCACGGTTTGACCCGTGCGCTCATCGCCAACATGGTGGAAGGGGTCGAGAAGGGCTTCGAAAAGAAGCTCGAGATCGTTGGCGTTGGGTATCTGGCGGCCATTCAAAACAACGTGTTGCAGCTGCGTGTCGGCTTTGCCAATGAACTGCACGTGCCAATTCCCAAGGGTCTGACCGTCAGTTGTCCCGACCAGACGCACGTCACCGTCAAGGGCATCGACAAGCAGCAGGTTGGCCAGTTTGCCGCGGAAGTCAGAGCCCTCCGAAAGCCCGAGCCTTACAAGGGCAAGGGTATCCGATACGAAAACGAACAGGTCCGACGGAAGGCCGGCAAGGCCGTCACCAAGTAAGCCAGCAATCCCTCCCCACCTCACGCGAAATCAGCCATGGACCACTCCCGATCCATTCTTCGTCAGCGCCAGCGTCGCCGTTATCGCGTTCGCCGCCATATCCGCGGTACGTCCGATCGTCCCCGGCTGACGGTGTTTCGTACCAGCAAACACATCTACGCCCAGATTATTGACGATTCCGCCGGCCGCACGCTTGTGTCGGCGAGTACCATGGACAAAAAACTGCGTGAGAGTGTCGGGTTCGGTGGCAACCAGGCTGCCGCGGCCGCTGTCGGTCAGGAGGTAGCCGCCCGGGCGAAGGCGGCAGGCATTTCTCAGGTTTGCTTCGATCGCGGCTCGTTTCGCTACCACGGCCGCGTAGCGGCCCTTGCCAATGCGGCCAGGGAAGCGGGACTCGACTTCTAGTATCAGTAGCACCAGACGACTTTTTCCCAAGATTTTTCCCAAGGGGAGCCAAACGTGTCGACCGGAACCAGACAAGAAAAAGAATCCCGCGCCGGCGGTGAGTTTGCCGAAAAGGTGGTGAAGGTGCGGCGGTGCGCCACTGTCGTCAAGGGTGGCCGTCGGTTCAGCTTTGCGGGACTGGTGGTCGTCGGGAACGGTCGTGGCAAGGTCGGTGTCGGATACGGCAAGGCCAACGAGGTGCCGCCGGCGGTCGAGAAGGCCATCAAGGACGGAATGAAGAACCTTGTCGAGGTTCCGCTCGAGGGCAGCACGATTCCCCATCGCACAGAAGGCTTCAGCGGTACCAGCAAAGTGCTCCTCCTCCCCGCCAGCCCGGGCACAGGCATCATTGCAGGTGCCGCCGTGCGAGCGGTGTGTGAATCGGCTGGAATTCATGACGTACTCACCAAATGCCATGGTTCCACCAACCCGGTCAATCTCGTCAAGGCGGCCGTCAATGCCCTCAAGCAGCTGCGGACACGGGGCGACGTGGAGCGACTCCGCGGTGTGGCACTCGGCCCTGAGCAGGCGCACTAGAGATTCCTCTGTATTTCTCTCTTCGATCAGTTAGGCGATCAGTTTTCCCAACCTGCGAACCGTCCCGGATTCCGGAGCCCCAGCATGAGACTCAACGACGTCAATCGTGGCGTGAATAAAAACAAGAAGCGGTTGCGTGTGGGGCGCGGCCCTGGTTCGGGCCGAGGCAAGACTTCCGGCCGTGGTCACAAGGGGCAGGGCCAGTTGGCCGGCTGGTCGGCACCGTCGATTTTCGAAGGCGGTCGCTCCCCGATCATCCGGCGGCTGCCGAAGCGAGGCTTTCACAACAGCCACGCCCGTACCGTGGTTGCCGTGAACGTGGCCGTGCTCGAGGAACGGTTTTCCGCCGGTGACGACGTCACGCCGGAAAGCCTGCGTGCGCGAGGCGTGTGCAAAGGCATTTGGGATGAGGTCAAGATCCTCGGCGAGGGAAAGCTCACCAAGCCGTTGAAGGTTTCCGCGCATCATTTCAGCACGCAGGCGCGAGAGAAGATCACCACTGCCGGCGGTACCGTGACGGACATTCCGGGGCCGGCCCCCGTGCAGCGGGGCAGCGGAAAAAAAGCCGTAAAAAAGGGATCGTCGAAACCGCGGGCCGACGGGTAATCTCGGGGAGCCGGCGCGGCCCGCCGTGCACGATCAAGGAAAGGAACCGGCTTCGTGCTCGAGAAACTCAGGATTATCTTTACGATCCCCGAATTGCGGCAGAAGATTCTGCTCACGCTGGGGCTGTTGGCAATCTACCGGGTTGGTTGGCAGGTGCCGCTTCCGATCGTCGATCCGACGGCGATGACGGCCTTCGCTGAACAGTCCGAAGGCATTGCGGACCTGCTGAAAACCGTCGCGGTTTTTTCAGCGAGTCAACTCTCCCAGGCCACGATCTTTGGCCTGGGGATCATGCCCTACATCTCGGCGTCCATCATCTTTCAGTTGCTGGGCACCGTGTGGCCACCTTTGGAAAGGCTGCAGAAGGAAGGGGAGGCGGGCCGCAAAAAGATCAATGAATACACCAGATATGCAACCGTTTTTGTCTGTCTTCTTCAGAGTTGGGCCTACGTTGCGTTTCTCTCGTCAACTCGGGTAGGAGAGATGTCACTCATCCAGCCCGACTTCCTGGTCGATGGACGACTGCCTTTCGTCTGGCAGTTGGTGGCGGTGCTCACGATGACTGCCGGCACGATCTTCCTGATGTGGCTTGGCGAGCAGATCGATGAGTTCGGCATCGGCAACGGGATCAGCCTTCTGATCATGGCCGGTATTCTGGCCGGCATGCCCAGCGCTTTGATCGAACTGGGGGGCGATACGAGTTGGGAACTCGGAGGCGGGGGCGGCAAAATGGGAATCGAGACGCTCATCGTGCTGGCCGCGCTCTTCGTGAGCGTGGTGGCGGGAGTGGTGTTCATGACTCAGGGGCAACGGCGGATTCCCACGCAGAGCGCCAAGCACGTCCGGGGTCGGCGAGTCTACGGAGGCACTCGCCAGTATCTTCCGCTGCGGGTGAATCAGGCCGGGGTGATGCCGATCATCTTCGCCAGTTCGCTGTTGCTGTTTCCCCAAATGCTGTTTCAGTACCTCGCCGGCGCATTTCCTGGGAACTCGATCCTCGCGTCCCTTCAGGACTCGTTCACCCGTGGGCAGTCGGTGCTCTACAACGTGCTCTATGTGCTGCTCATCTATTTCTTCTGCTATTTCTGGACGGCAATTACGTTCAATCCCAAAGAGATGGCCGACAACCTCAAGAATTTTGGCGCCTTTATCCCCGGGTACCGGCCTGGCAAGCGGACTGCCGATTACCTTGAGCGGGTCATGGAGCGCATCACGTACGTGGGGGCTGCGTTCCTGTCGCTGGTGGCCGTGATTCCCACGATCATCAGCGGAGCTCTGGGAATTCCTGCACAAATCGCCAGTTTTTACGGGGGAACGGGCCTGCTGATCGCAGTGAGCGTGGCATTTGACCTCGTGCAGAAAATAGACAGCCATCTCGTGATGCGAAATTACACTGGCCTCCTCGAGAAGAACTAGCTGCCCGTGGACAGTTGATGCGGATCATCCTGATCGGACCTCCGGGAGCGGGCAAAGGCACGCAGTGTCAGCGGCTGGTCGAGTACCTCGATGTGCCGCATCTTTCAACAGGTGAGATGTTGCGGGCGGCCATTCGGGCAGGCACGCCGGAGGGGATCGCGGCCAAGGACTTCATGGAACACGGGCACCTTGTGCCCGACGCGGTTGTGCTCGCCATGGTGACCAAGCGGTTGGAGTCGCCAGATTGCCGGATCGGATGCCTTCTCGACGGCTTTCCGCGCACGCTGCCCCAGGCCGAAATGCTCGATGAACTCCTCGAGAGACGGGCAATGACCGTTGACGGCGTCATCGAACTCGCCGTACCGCGCGAGGAATTGATCCGCCGGATGCTGGCCCGCAAGCGCGCCGACGATAATCCGGAGGTATTTTCCAAGCGAATTGCCAGTTTCGAGAATCAGACCGCTCCGCTCCTCGACTATTATTTGCGGCAAGGGAAACTGGCGAGTGTCGACGGCCTCGGTGGCGCTGACGAAATCTTCGGGCGGGTCAAGGGGGCGGTGGAACGATTCGCGAAGCGGCCCGGGCGGCGAGGCAGCCGGTAAGTTGAATTTTGGTCTGCCGCGTTGGACGGCCCGGGCGATGACCTATACTGACGTGAAACCCCGAATGGAATTTTCAACCAGTGGTGAATCTTCGTTCCGACCGTGAGATTGCCGCCATGCGGCGGGCCGGCTTGTTGGTGTGGGGCGCCCACCAAGTTGCGAAATCGATGGTGCGGCCAGGCATTACGACTGGAGAGATCGATGTCGCCGTCGAGCGGTTCTTTGTGGAAAACGGGGCCATACCGCTGTTCAAAGGCGTGCCGGGAAAAATTCCTTTTCCGGCGGTCTGCTGCATGTCGGTCAATGACGAGGTTGTGCACGGCATTCCCGGCCGCCGGGTGCTGCTCGATGGCGATGTGGTCAGCATCGATACTGGCTGCAAGATCGGGGGGTGGTGCGGTGATTCAGCCGTCACCTACCCGGTCGGCGCGAT
>JBIKNV010000129.1:0-7112 GCA_044358475.1 Pirellulales bacterium
AAGGCCGAGGCTGTGGAACTCCTGCAGGCCAATCTACCGCCTGCCGTGACCGACACAGCCAACGCGGCACCGCTCTATCAGGCGGCATTCGCAGCCCTCGACGCGGATCCGGTGGCCGGTGCACCGGATTCACCGCTCGGCACATCGTCGACCGTCGATGTGCAGGATGCAGCTGTCGCCGACCTCGTGGCCCGCCACTCCGAGACGCTCTCGCTCCTGCGCGAAGCGGCCGGCCGTGACGTCTGCCGGTTCACTCGCGATTGGACACGGCCGTCGCTCGATATGCTGCTCCCCGAGATGCAGTCGGTGCGACAGGCGGCCAGACTCGTGCAGCTCGCCGCCCGCCGGAAGGCGACCACAGGCGACATAGCCGGAGCACTGGCCGACATCGCTATGCTGCACCGGATCGGTCAGCATGCGGCCGCCGAGCCGATTCTGATAAGCGGCCTCGTCGGTGTTGCCATCGACACGATGGCCCTCGACACGCTCGCCCAGGTGCTACCAAAGCTTGATGCGTCCGATCTGGACCGGCTCGACGCCCCCACCATCCGCGACCTCGTCCACATCGTGCCGTCTTTCAAGCGACACTTCTTCGGCGAGGAAGCGTTTGGGACGATGATGTTTGCCTCGCTTGGTGACGGCGCGTCGCCGATGAATTCACTCGCTTTTCTTTCCATGATAGGAGCATCCGGGCCGGTCCCCACCATCTGGTCGACCCCGCTCGAGCCGCTCATCGGCATGCTGTACCGGGTCTTCATGTTGCCGGAAGATTTCCTTGCTTACCGTTCCACGCTGCGGGCCTACCAGCAGTTGCTCGCCGTGCCGAAGTCATTTTCCGACTCGACGCGCGAGGCAAACGCGATCGAAGACTCGCTCAACAACGATCGCAGTGGCATCTTGACGAGCCTGCTTGCGCCAGCCCTCTCCAACTGCATCCGCAGTGTCGTGCGATCGCAGGCCCTTCATCGAGCGGCGGCTGTCGCCGTGGCGGCGACCCGCCATCGAATCGAGAAGGGGAGCCTGCCCGAATCGCTCGACGATCTCGTGCCCGCGTTTCTGCCGTTCTCACCGGCCGACCCGTTCGCGGACAACGCACCGCTCCGCCTCACTCAGACCGACAGTGGCCTCGTCATCTACTCGGTCGGTCCCGACGGTGAGAATGACGGCGGCCCAGCGGCCCCCGGCACGGAGCCGGCAGCCGGCAACGACGACGTCGGCCTGCGGCTGCCTCAGTCCGCCTCGGGGACGCAGTAGAGGGCATGGTCTGATCCCACTCCCTGCAAGACTGATAGTTATTTTAGTAGCGTAAAAATCGCATAAAAGTAGCGTAGAGTATGGTTTGAAGGTAGGATTGCTGGCATGAACCCCGCGATCTATCTGCACCGCACCGTGGACGGCCTGCTGGATCAACTTCTCGACGGCCTCGCCGCTATTGCGGTCGAGGGCCCCAAGGGTGTGGGTAAAACCCGAACAGTCAGACGGCGGGCAACCGAGTTTTTTGATCTCTCCGACCCGGCGACGCTCGAACTCGTCAGGGGGGATCCTTCTCGGCTGACCGCGGCCAAGACACCGGTTGTGATCGACGAGTGGCAGTACTTTCCCCCAACTTGGGACTTTGTCCGCCGAGCCGTTGACGAGGATCCGACACCCGGGCGGTTTCTGCTCACCGGATCGGCATCGCCCCAAACGCGATCCCTGCATTCAGGCGCTGGAAGAATCGTACGACTCCGGATGCGGCCGTTGTCCCTCGCAGAGCGCACCGTGCCGCAGCCCACCGTATCGTTGGCTGGGCTCTTGAGCGGCTCACGACCTGCGGTGCGTGGCACGTGTGCGATGCGGCTCGAGGACTACGCCCGAGAAGTGGTCACCGGAGGATTTCCGGCCCTGAGGTCATTGGCCGAAGCGGTCAGAAAAGTTGCCCTGGATAGTTACCTCGAACGAGTCGTGGATCGTGACGTCCCCGAGGCAGGGCAGAGCATCCGGCGGCCGGATTCCTTGCGGCGATGGCTTACAGCCTACGCCGCAGCCACCGGCACGACGGCGACCTTCGAGACGATTCGTGACGCGGCCACAGGCGGCTCGGCCAACAAGCCCGCCAAGACAACCGTGATTACCTATCGAGATGTCCTCGAGCGTATCTGGATTCTCGATCCCGTCGAAGCGTGGCTCCCGACTCGTAATCACCTGCGAACACTGACCGTGGGGCCGAAGCATCATCTGGCCGATCCCGCGCTCGCCGCCCGATTGCTTGGTGTCGATGCGGATGCGCTTCTTCGCGGTCAGACCGGTTGCCCCACGATCCCTCGGGATGGAACCCTGCTGGGAAAGCTCTTCGAATCGCTTGTGACGCTCGGGGTGCGAGTGGCGGCGGAGGCCGTTGGGGCCCGCGTGCGACATCTCCGCACCGCGGAGGGGAAGCGGGAAATCGATTTGATCGTGGTGCGAGATGATCATCGGGTCGTGGCAATCGAAGTGAAGCTGGCACAGTCAATTGGTGATGAGGATGTCCGCCATCTTCGCTGGCTCGCCGAAAAAATCGGTGCCGACCTGCTTGATGCAGTCGTGATCACGACGGGCGGGGAAGCCTATCGACGAGCCGACGGCATCGCGGTCGTGCCGGCAGGCGCCCTTGGACCGTGAGCAATCGCGCCTCAGGTCGCTCAGTCCGCCTCGCGGACGCAGTAGAGTACGTCGCCGGTGCGGACGAGCAGGCTGCCAGGCACCGTGGCCACTCCGTACTGAACCCGCCCGGCAAACATCGCCGCCCCGCGCCGCTTCTCTTCGGTGTCTTCGTTGGAGCCAATGTCCGGATCGACCTCCGCTTCGTCCGGATCCCAGAGCCGGTTCGTCGCCAAGACCCGCCAGGCAGGGCCGACGGCAATGACGGTCGTCGTACCGTTCTTGCCAAACAAATAGATGCGCTCGCCCACGCCCAGCGGCGTTGCCCACACCGATTCTGGTGACCGCTGCTCGTAGTGAACCTGGCCGTTGGCGACATCGAGGCAGGTGACGGCACCCGCCCGGTTCACCCAGTAGGCCTCCGCACCGTACACGATCGGCGACCCAAACGACGGCATCGCCTTCTCGGCCCGCCAGAGGACGTCCGGCTCCCAGCGGCCAGCCACTCGCTTGGCCGTCATCGCCAGGTTCGACTGGCGGGCCCCGAGGGCATTTTGTCCCTCGCGGCCCGGCGATGCCCCCACCAAAAATCTTCCGCCACCGAAGGGAATCGGCGTCACTGCCGTATTACCACCAAGATCTCCAAGCGACCAAAGCCGATCGCCGGTCGCGGTGTCATATCCGTCGACGCTGCCGGCCGAACTGCAGACGAGCTGCTCGACACCGTCGATCGTGACGATGGCCGGTGAAGTCCAGCTCACGCGGCTCGTGCGATCCTGCTTCCAGAGCGTGCGGCCGTCTGCCTTAGCGATCGCCACCACATACGACGGCCCCTCGTGGTCGATCAACAGAAACACGCGATCGACGGTCTGGGCGACCGATGCCGCCAGTCCAAACTCGTTCTTGAACGGCCCATAGTCCTGCGAGAGCGACCGGCTCCAGGCCACGCTCCCATCGCGGTTCACCGCCACGAGATCGCCGCTTTCGAAGAAGGCGTAGATGCGGTCGGCGTCGACCGCGGGCGTGGGTGCCGCCCGGCTCACGTAGAGGCTGTTTTTCACGGGCGCCGTCGAGGGCAGGCTGTGCCGCCACCGCTCGGTGCCATCGGCCAGGGACAGGCAGAGCACGTGGTAGGTGTCTTTGAGCGGGCCTTCGACTGCCGTGACGAACACGTCGTCGCCGTGGATCACCGGGCTCGACTGGCCGTGGCCGGGCAGCGCGGCCTTCCAGGCGATATTCTCCGTGGGGCTCCAGGCAAGCGGCACCGAATCAGCAGGGGCGGGAGATGCTCCCGCGCCGAGAAAGCCGGGCCACAGAGGGGCAGCTTCGCCCACTGCGGCAGCGAGGAGGATCGCCAGAAACAAGGACACCAGACGCACACTCCTCCCGCCCCATGTTCGGATGTAAATCCGGCGGTGACCAATCAAATCGGCCACCGTCGACAGGGCAGAACTCAAGAAAGACCCGTCACTCGACCGTCACGCGCTCTCCACCCGCGCGGGTGCACAACGCCTTGAATACGTCGGTCGACGTTTCAGAATTGATCAGGCGGCAAGAACCATCCATGTTCAGAAACTGCGTGCCGGCCGTGTGAGGACCGATGAATCCACCAGGGCTGCCCTGAAGACTCGGCACACTCGACCGCACATGGACGAGTGTCGCGGTGATCGCCGGCCTGTTATTCGAACTCGGATTGGCAGGATCAAATCTCGGAGACTCCGGTGCATAAAACAGCGTCTGCCCAGGCGTGACACCCACCCAGCTACTTTGGGTATGCCGACTCATCCGCTCCCCGATCCCGATCGTCTTGCTCATACCGTCGACAATGTCGTCGAGCCGAATCTTGCTGTTCCGGTGAAATACTCCATTGAAGGGTTGTTCCTCATAGGCCCCCGTGCCGAGGCACCCGACATAACTGCATACCGCTGCCTTGAACATCAGGTTTTGACTGGCATCCTTGACGTCGATCAGTTTCGGAGACGTATCGCCCGGATCGACATAGGCGGCCACAATCGTCTCCCGAACGGATTGATTGTCTGACGGACTGCTCGGATCATAAATCCGCTTGGAAAAGTTGATCTGCTGGTGAAGGCTGGCTTCTTCCATGAAGGGCAGAATTTCAGCAAACAAACTCCAGCCTGGGCCGGTCTCCGCTACTGGATTCGTCGATGCGTTGGTGACGGTCGACGTGAACCCGGGCGGCAGCCGACGCTTGCCGTCGTGATACGCATGCAACGCCAGCCCCATCTGCTTGAGATTGTTGAGGCTCGACATGCGGCGGGCCGCGCTGCGGGCACTCTGCACGGCCGGCAGCAAGAGACCGATGAGTACGCCGATGATGGCGATCACCACCAGCAACTCAACCAACGTGAAACCATGTCTCGAACCATGTCTCGAAAAACGATCGTGTGAAAAACCAGCCTTCATTGCTCATCTCCTCAGAGGCAAATTCGTTGGGGAAGTTCGGGGTGGCTGGCTGACCGACAGGCAGGGCCCGGGCTGGCTGGCTCCACAAAACGGCTTGACAACCGCTTGGCGGGCTCGATATTGAGAATCGATATCGAACGACTGTAAAGATATCCGCATGATTGAATGTGTCAAGTGGTTGGCGGGTGACCAAAAAACCCTGGGAAAGCTCGATGAAACCGCAGGAACATGAAGCTTCCCAGAGCCCCGAGGATTCCCCTCTTCGTGCTGTCCCGCAGGAGAGATGGACCCTGGAAACCCCCCGACCTGTGGGCGAAGGTGACGGCCCGATCCTCTCAGAATCTCTCCTGCGAGGCCGCAGTGAGGTTCAGATCCTGCACCGCGGGGAGCTTTACAGGCTTTGCGTCACCAGGGCCGGCAAGTTGATTCTTCACAAGTGAGTGAACGGGCTGCAGCCGCGCTGGTCAACGCCACTGCAGCCCCCGGGCTTGCGCCCGGGGCTTCCTGGGGAAGCGCACGCGAGCCCGCCTTACAGTAAGCCGCCAGGCGCAAGCCGGCGGGATGCGTCGGCATCATCGTCGTGGCAGCCCCCGGGCTCGCGCCCGGGGCTTCCTGGTGTTGATCACAATCATTCCGCCGGCAAATCGAAGTCGCCAGTGCGGTCTCGCCAGACGCAGTGGATGTGATTGGCCGGGTTGCCCTCGGCATCCGGCTGCACATTCACAAACTCGATCGAAAACGTCTGCCCCTCCACCCGGTAGGCATGACCGACCCCCGGCTTCAGGCTACCTGCCCAGGCGAAGTGCACGTTGTCCCAGCGGTCGATCAAACCCAGCCGCTCTTCGGCCACCGCATCGGGCATCACACGGCAGTAGACCTCCACCAGCCGACGCAACAACGCCTGCTGAGTGGTGCCGAGGTCACCATAGGCGATTCCGGCCGCCGCTTCCTTCGCGGCCTGCGGCTCTCCAGCTGCCCGAATCTCGCGGGGGGCCTCCGCTGCGATCACCGCCTTTCGCCGCTGGTCGTCATCAAGTGAGTTCACAAGGTCAAACGCCAGCTTCTCCTCATCGCGAAGTACGCGATGCCCCGTCGGCGGCAGCCCCGGAAACGTCGTCTGCACCTCGGCCGGATTGGCCCCAAGAAACTGCGGCGTCGAATCGACGACTACGCCATCACGAACCGTTACATTGAGCGACAGATGATGCCCCTCGATCGACAGCCCCCATGAGCCGGTGTCAGCGGGCGCGCCGAAGAGCGTCACGTAATACCGCTTCGCATCACGAATGTTCTTGGCCTTCTCTCCCTCGATGATCCGCAGCAATTCATCGAGCTGCATGATGCCCGTGGCCTTTTCATAGCCGGCCGACGACAGGGCCGATCGCAGCAGTGCGAGCGCCGCCTCCTGCTGCTGGTCGGTCATGTCCCGCAGCTGCACGCCCTTGCGATCATTCTTGGGAACGAAATGCCAGGCTGCCCGCGTGGCATCGGCGAACGGCCGCATCGCCCGCTCCCGTTGCACGGCATCGAGCGACTCGAGCCAATGGTTTGCGGCCCGGGTCAGCGGCTCAGCCGACACGCCCTGCAGCACGGTTCCCGCCAGCCCGGCGACAGCCAGCCCCGCGATGATTACCACGCCGACCATCAGTCGAACGACTAACGAACTCCATCTCTGGACCACACCGCTCATAGAACCTCCGCGAACTGAAAGATACGACCACGCTATGGTATCCGCTCGTCCTCACTCGTGTTCACGGCCGGGGTCACGGTCGTGATGGGCCTGATCCACGTGCACATGCACCTTGGGGCACGCCTCGAAATAGCGTTGCCACGCGGCATCCGACGCTCCTGCTCCGTCGAGATACAGGTTCCACAGATCAGGCCGACTGGCCAGGACAGCAAGCCCCTCGTCACCGATCGGAATATCGATGAGATGGAGTGTCCGCAGGTGCGGAAGCCGCACGATCGCCTCGCACACCTCCCTACCACCCAGGCTTGCCCCACCAAGCCGGAGGCTGCGGAGATGTGGCACCTCGGCGAGCGACTCCACCCCGGCAGCTGTGCAG
>JBIKNV010000130.1:0-7054 GCA_044358475.1 Pirellulales bacterium
CTTTTCATCTGCGGCGACCACTGCACGTCGGCCTCGATCAACGGGGCCCTCGCCAGCGGCCGCCGGTGTGGTGAAGCGGTGCTCGCGTAACGACTGCCGGCGTGAATCGCTTCCCAGCGAGGCGGACGGATTTCTTTGCAGCAAATCGCGGCTGTTATCGGCGTTGTTGTTTTCCGGTTTCACCCGTATACAGTTGATTGAA
Organism: Pirellulales bacterium; assembly: GCA_044358475.1. Lineage (GTDB taxonomy): Bacteria > Planctomycetota > Planctomycetia > Pirellulales > UBA1268 > CACORA01. Next base: position 203 of record JBIKNV010000130.1, read on the forward strand.
ACGGCTGTTTGAATTCCTCGTTTTGGCTTCATTTCTTGATGGGCACCGTCCGCCAGTCCACGGTTTCGGCACCCGGGCCCGCCGGCGATGATCCGCGGGATCGAATTCTCGCAGCCGCGGGGCAGGAGTTCGCCGAGCGCGGCTATGAGGCGGCAACGATTCGGGATATTTGCCTCGCGGCTGGCGTCAATGTCGCCGCGGTCAATTACTACTTCGGCGACAAGCGGCGGCTCTACATCGAGAGCGTCAAGCATGCGCACGAACTGCGGGTGAAGCAGGTGCCGCTGCCGGAGTGGCCGCGTGACCGGCCGGCGGCCGAGCGTCTCCACGACTTCATCGACAACCTCCTCGAGCGAATGCTCGGATTCGGGCAGCCCCCCTGGCAGGTGCGACTCATGCTCCGCGAGGTCCTGCAGCCGACCGACGCCTGCCGCGAACTGGTCGAGGACTACATGCGCCCCCACTTCGCCCTTTTGGTTTCGATTCTCCACGACCTCTGCGCCGGGCGACTGCCAGAGAGCGAATTGCGTCGCGTCGCGATGAGTATCATCGGGCAGTGCTTCCTCTACCGGGCGGCCGGCGACGTCGTGGGCATGCTCGTGCCACGGGACGAAATCGAATCGCTCCATACGCCCGCCCAGCTTGCCGACCACGTCACCCGTTTCACGCTCGCGGCACTCGGTGCGGCGCCGCCCCTGGCCGCCCCAACTTCCACTTTTCGTTCAACCTTCCGGACACCCCGATGACCATCCTGCGTACGATTCTCCGCTGGATCGCCCCGCTGCTCATTCTCGGCGTCGGCGTCGGTATCTTCATGACCCTCGGCAAGCAGCCACCGCCGCCCAGGAAGGAAGCGGCGGCCGTCGGAGCCGTCTCCGTGCGAACGGCGGTCGTTCTGTCAGAGGAGGAAGGAATCGACGTAGCGGCCGATGGCGTCGTCGTGCCGATCCGGGAGGTGAGCCTGGCTGCCGAAGTGGGCGGCCGCGTGATCATGAAGTCCGCGGTCTGCCAGGCTGGCGAGCATGTGAAAAAAGGGACTACGCTGCTGGAAATCGACCCTCGCGACTACGAGCTGGAGGTGGAACGGCTGGAACGTGAGCTGGCCCAGGCGGGCTTGGCCATCGAGGAGATCGACGAGGAGACTTCCCAGAATGCCGAGTCACTCGCCTTGGCCAAGCGTCAGGTCGAACTTGCCCGGCGCGAAGTGGGCCGTCTCGACACGCTGAAGGCCGGCCGGATCGTCACCGAGTCGGAGCATGATCGCGCCGTGCGGGAGGAGCTCACCTCGTCCAATACGGTCGCTGGTCTCGAAGGCCAGCGGCGGGTGCTCGCGAAGCGAAAGAATCGCCTGATCGAAGCCCGCGGCCTGGCGGCGACGATGCTGGAGCGGGCGAAGCTCGACCTGTCCCGCACGAAGGTGGTGGCGCCCATCGATGGAATGATCATTGATGATCTGGTCGAGCAGGACTCATTCGTGACGAAGGGCGCGCCCTTGCTCACGCTCGAGGACACCAGCGCCGCCGAGGTGAAGGCGAGCCTCGAAATGGATGACGTGGCGAGGATTTGGAGCGGACGCGCGGCGGAGCCGGCAGCTGGTTCTGATCTGCCTGCGACGCCCGCCACCGTGATCTACATGCTGGGCGATCGCACGTATCAATGGCAGGGAGTTCTGGCCCGCCAGGAGGGGCGGGGCCTCGACGAGAAGACCCGCACGCTCCCCTGTCGGGTCGTCGTCCACGACCCGACAGGTGTCAAGGCGATCGATCGCTATGGCACCGCGATGCCTGAGTTGCCTGCCGGTGCGCCGCGATCGCTGCTCCGTGGCATGTTCGTCGAGGTGCGGGTGCATGTGGAGCCCAACGGTGAACTGGTGTCGATTCCCGAGGAGGCCCAGCGGCCGTCCGGTGAGGTCTGGCTGATGCGAGATGGAAAACTCGTGATCATGCGGCCGCACGTGCTGGCAGTGCGGCGGGGCCGCGTGGTGTTTGACGCACTCGAGTCGGGCCTGCTGCCGGGAGATCGCGTGGTGACCAGCCAGATCGTGAATGTCCGGGACGGCATGGCGATTGCTGAGGCCGTCCGGCCGGAGCGTGAGGCGGCTCGGCCGGATGATGTCGTGGATGTTCCATCAGACGACGCCTCGTGATGCAGGGCAGGGGAACGCGAACCGATGAGAACGATCGTCACCTGGTGCGTCCGCAACATGCCGGCGATGAATACGCTGGTCATGGCGATCCTCCTCGTGGGGGCCATGAGTTTTGCGTCGATGCGCCGCGAGGTGTTTCCGGAGTTCGAGCTGGAGATCGTCCTCGTGACGGTGCCCTATCCCGGCGCCACGCCCGAAGAGGTCGAGGAGGGGATCTGTCAGAAGATCGAGGAGGCCTGCCGCAGTGTGCCAGGCATCAAGAAGCTCACGAGCGTCGCCCAGGAGGGATTGGGCTACTGCGTGTTCGAGCTTCGGGAAACCGTGAAGGACGTGCAGAAGACACTGGGCGAGATCCGTTCCGAAGTGGAGCGGATTCCGAGCATGCCGGAGTTGGCCGAAGACCCGAAGGTAGAGCAGGTGACGCTGCGAACACCGGCCATCAAGGTGGGCGTGCTTGCTCCGGAGCGGCCGGATAGCCGGGAGGTCACCGAGGCGGAGTTGCGGGACGTGGCCGAGGCGGTCCGCGACGACCTCCTCGCGCTGCCCGCTGTGTCGGCCGCGAACCTCCTGGGAGCCAAGGATTACCAGATCGACATCGAGATTTCGGAAGCCACGCTCCGGAAATACGGACTGTCACTCCAGAAGGTGGCCGAGATCGTTCGCCGGGAAAATCTCGAGTTGCCTGGAGGGACGATCCGCAGCGAAAGCGGCGAGATTCTTCTCCGCGGCAAGAACAAGCGGTATGTCGGCGAAGAGATCGCGACACTGCCGCTCGTGACGCTTCCCGACGGGCTCGTGCTCACGGTGGGCGATCTGGGCACGGTTCGCGACGATTTCGCCGACGTCGCGGCCACCAATCGGATCAACGGCCGACAGGGCATGGTCGTGTCGATCGATCGGAGTTCCGGTGAGGATCTCTTGGCGATGGTGGCGGCGGTAAAGAATTATGCGGCTGCCGTGAAACTCCCGCCGGGATTCGAACTCGCGGTGTGGGCCGACCAGTCGATCGACGTCAAGGATCGTCTGCGGATGCTTGTCGAGAACGGCCTGCAAGGGCTGGTAATCGTCTTCGTGATCCTCACGTTGTTTCTCGACATCAAGATCGCCTTCTGGGTGGCGATGGGGATCCCATTCTCGATGCTCGGCACCGGGATGCTCATGTATGGCACCGATCAGACGCTCAACATGCTCTCCATGTTCGCCTTCCTGATGGCGATCGGGATCGTGGTCGACGATGCGATCGTGGTCAGCGACAATGTCGATCGCCATCGTCGCATGGGAAAGAGCCTCGTGGCGGCGGCGATCGACGGCACGGTGGAGGTCATTCCGTCGGTTATTTCCAGCGTGCTCACGACGGTGATCACGTTCCTGCCGCTTTGCTTCGTGTCGGGCGTGATGGGCAAGTTCATCGCCGTGATGCCGTTTGCCTTCATTACGGCGCTCATGATGTCGCTCTTCGAGTCGATCCTCGTGCTGCCCGGCCACCTCGCCCACGAAAAGGGCCTCGTCTTTACGATCATCGGCATCATCCTCTATCCGCTGCGGCCGCTCTTGGCCGTGGTGGCGATGCTGCAGCGGGTGTGTGACGCCGGCCTGAAATGGTTCGTGAAGCGGGTCTATTCGCCGGTGCTCGAGGTGGCCCTCGACAATCGGCTTGCCGTGCTCGCTGCGGCAGTCGGCATCCTGCTGGTGGCATTCGGCATCGTCCGCAGCGGGGTCACGCCGTTTCGCCTTTTCCCCAAAATCGACGCCAATCGGCTGATGGCGAAGATCGTTTTTCCCGACGGCACGCCCGCCGCCGTGACCGAGGATGCCACGCTGCGGCTCGAGGAGGCCGCGGTCGCCACGGCGGCGAAACTCGGGTCGCCGGAGGCCCCCATCCTCGAACTCGTCCACCGGGCCGTGGGGCAGGTGGCGGCTCAGGGGGAGGTAGGGCCCGATGCCCGGATGAGCGGGAGCCACGTCGGTGCCGTCTCGCTCGAACTCGTGGAAGGCGAGAAGCGGGGCGTGACCAGCGAAGAGTTCATCAGCGAGTGGCGGCGGGCCGCGGGAGAATTTCCCGGCACCGAAAGCCTCGTGTTCGGTACGGAGAACATCGGTCCCGGTGGCAAGGCCGTTGAGTTCAAGCTGTTGGCCAACTCCGATCCTGATTCGGTCCGGCAGCTGGAGGCGGCGGTCGAACGCTGCAAGGAATGGCTCGCGCAGTATCCCGGTGTGATCGACATCGACGACGACTCGCGGCCGGGGAAATGGGAATACCAGGTCAAGGTCAAGCCGCGGGCCGAGGCGATGGGAGTGTCGCTGAGCGACCTAGCTGCCACGATCCGGGCGAGCTTTTATGGCGAGGAGGTGATGCGACTGCAACGCGGCCGCCACGAAGTAAAGCTGATGGTCCGCTATCCCCGCGACGAGCGGCGGAGCTTTGCCACACTCGATGAGATCCGAGTGACCGGACCCGACGGCATCAAACGGCCGATCGGTGAACTGGCGGAGATCACCGCGGATCGGGGCTATTCGGAGATCAATCGTCTGGGGCAGAAGCGTTCGATCTCCGTGCTGGCCGACATCGATGTGGCGAAAAGTTCCTTGACGAGTTCGCAGGTGGTGGCTGACCTCCAAAAGCGGCTAATGCCCGATCTCCTTGCGGAGTATCCCGCCGTCCGTGTCCGCTGGGAGGGGGAGCAGGAGCAGACGCAGGAGTCACTTGAAAGCCTGGGAGTTGGGTTTCTCGTGGCCCTCTTCGCCATGTTCGTGCTCCTCACGATGGAGTTCAAATCGTATTTCCAGCCGTTCCTGATCATCGGCATCATCCCGTTCGGCTGCGCGGGGGCGATCTTCGGCCACTCCCTGATGGGAATGCCGCTGACGATCTTCAGCATGTTTGGGCTGGTTGCGCTCGCCGGTGTGGTGGTGAACGACTCGATCGTGCTCATCGACTTCATCAATCACCGCGTCCGTGAAGGGCATCCCCTGCGGCTGGCCCTCCGCGAGTCCGGATGTCTCCGGTTCCGGCCCGTGCTGCTGACGAGCATCACCACGATCGGCGGCCTCCTGCCGCTCCTCTTCGAAAAGAGCTTCCAGGCCCAGTTTCTCATTCCGATGGCCACGGCTCTGGCGTTCGGCCTGGCCACCACGACCGTGCTCGTCCTGATCCTGGTGCCGGTCATGTACTCGTTCTTTGGGACGAGCGCCCGCGAGGACGAGGTCGAGGAGTTTGCCGAGGGCGTCGAACCCGGCGTGGGCGAAGCCGAACAGGAGGGCGACTGGCTCCCCGAAAACCTTTCGGAGCCCGCCGCAGCGAAGTAGGGCGGGGCGCAGCTCCGGCGCAAGCGCTCTCCCGCCAGGCGCAAGCATTCCCAGCCAGCCGCCGGGCGCAAGCCGGCGGGATGCGCTGCAAATCGGCATCGACCGCACTGCGGCCCCCGGGCTCGCGCCCGGGGCTGGGTGGTGGCGGCCGCGCCTCAGCCGCCAGGCGCAAGCCGGCGGGCTTGCAACGGCAACCGGCTACCGATTCACCAGGAAGTGGCAGATGTCGCCGTCGCGCATCACGTAGTCCTTGCCCTCGACGCGGAGCTTGCCGGCGCCGCGGATGTCCTTCTCCGTCTTGTAGTGCTCGAGATCCTCGAGCGAGTAGATCTCGGCGCGGATGAAGCCCTTCTCGAAGTCGGTGTGGATCACCCCGGCCGCCTGCGGGGCGACCGCGCCGACCGGCACCGTCCAGGCCCGTACCTCCTTTTCGCCTGCCGTAAAGTAGCTCTGCAGGCCGAGCGTCTTATAGGCCGCCCTGGCCAGCACCGCGAGCGCCGGCTCGGTGAGCCCCGCATCCGAGAGCATCTCGTCGCGGTCCGCCTCGTCGAGTTCAGCGATCTCGGCCTCGAGCTTCGCGCACACCGGTACCACCTCGGCCCCTGCTGCTGCCGCCGCGGACCGCACCTGCTGCACGAGCGGGCCTTGGCCAGCGAGATCGGTCTCGTCGACGTTGGCCACGTAGAGAATCGGCTTGGCCGAGAGGAGTCCGAATTCCTTCACGGCCTGCCGCTCGGTGTCGTCGAGGACCAATGTCCGCAGCGGCTTCTCCGCCCCCAAATGGACCAGGCATTTTTTCATCACCTCGACCTTGAGCTTGGCCTCCTTGTCGGCGCCTTTCGCCGCCCGCTCCATCTTGGGGAGCATGTTGTCGAGGTGCTGGATGTCAGCGAGCATCAGTTCCAATTCGATCGTCTCCATATCGGCGATGGGGTCGACCTTGCCCGCCACATGGATCACGTCGGGATCCTCGAAGCAGCGGACCACCTGCACGATCGCATCAACCTCACGGATGTGCGAGAGAAACTTGTTGCCCAGCCCTTGTCCCTCGCTGGCCCCCTTCACGATACCGGCGATGTCGACGAGCTTGAGCGCCGCGGGGATCACCTTCTGGGGCGGAATGTATTTCGTGATCCGCTGGAGTCGCCCGTCGGGCACGCTTACCATCCCCTCGTTGGGCTCGATCGTGCAAAAGGGGTAATTCGCGCTCTGGGCTGCCTTGGATTGGGTGAGGGCATTGAAGAGCGTGCTTTTGCCGACGTTCGGCAGTCCGACGATACCTGCTTCCATGATGGGCTGACTGGCTCCGCGTGCTGGGATCTGAGGCAGGCATCATAAAAGATTGGGGTGCGGGGCGCAAGCGGCCGCCTTGGCAAGGCGGTGAGGGGCTGCCCGTGCCA
>JBIKNV010000132.1:0-6994 GCA_044358475.1 Pirellulales bacterium
CAGATAGTAGGCGACGATGTCGTTGCGGGAGTAGCCGGCGATGTCGGGGCGGCTGGTGGCGGCGAAGACGGCGGTCCAGAGAAAGATCTGCGTGACGATCGGCAGAAAACGCATCAGCGTGCCGAGAATGAAGTCACCACGGTAGACCAGCCGTTCCTCGATGCAGATCGCAAGCATCGTGAGCCAGGTCCGCAGGCCTGCCAGCGGCCGCCGCGTCACGAACAACCCCCCCACGTCGTCGCCTGTCGCTCCGGCCTGGCTCACGAGGTGGCCTCCTGGGTGGCTTGGCGGGCCGGCGCCGATCGGAACAGTTCAGCCACGATCTCCTCCAGCGGCACGTCCTCCACCGACACGTCGCGGACGTTCCCGCCCCGCAGGATCTCCGGCAGCACGTCGGCGATTCGCGTGCGGTCGATCCGCAGGATTGCCTGCGGGCCGCGAATCTCGCAGGGATAGCCGCAGCCCTCCAACCGGCGGGCCGCTGCGGCATCTTCCAGGTCGAGCGTGACGATTTTGTGCGTGGTGAACCGGTCGACGATCTCCACCAAGGAACCGTCGTAGAGAATGTCGCCGTTGGTGATTACGACGACCCGCTCGCAGAGCGCGGCGACGTCCTTCATGTAATGGGTGGTGAGAATGACCGTCACGCGACGCTCCCGCTGCACATGCCGCAAAAACTCGTGGATCGTGTGCTGGGCCACCACGTCGAGGCCGATCGTCGGCTCGTCGAGAAAGAGCACCTCCGGCTCATGGAGGAGCGCGGCGACCAGTTCCAGCTTCATTCGTTCGCCAAGCGACAGTTCCCGCACCGGCTGGAGGATGAGCTTCCGGACGCCGAGCAGGTCGACCAGTTCATCGCGGGTGCGGGCGAAGCGGGCCGGGTCGATCCGGTAGATTTCCTGGTGAAGCCGGAAGCTTTCGGCCGCCGGCAGGTCCCACCACAACTGGTTGCGTTGCCCCATGACGAGGGCAAATCGCCGCCGGAAATCATCGGCCCGCTCCCAGGGCACGTGCCCCAGCACCTGGGCCGTGCCCCGCGATGGAGTGATGATCCCGGACAAAAGTTTCAGGAACGTCGTCTTGCCGGCGCCGTTGGGCCCGAGGAGGGCCACGAACTCCCCACGGCCCACCGCGAGATCGACGCCCCGCAAGGCCTCAACGACGCGGCTCGTGCGGTGAAAGATTCCGCGGATGCTGGCGAGCAGCCCCTCGGGCTTGTCGAAAACCCGGTACTCCTTGGCGAGGCCGGCGACGCGAATGACCGGTTCATCGGCGGCCAACATGTGATGCATAGCCCCCGAGTATAGACACCGCGGTATAAAGGAGACCGCTTTGTCCGCCTGCTCCCCCCTGCTCTGCCAACCATGCCCCCTTCTTTTCGGATCGGCCTTGGCCACGACACCCATCGGCTCGAACCCGGCAATGGCCTGGTCCTGGGGGGCATGATGATCGAGCATGACAAGCGGGCCGTCGGCCACAGCGATGCCGACGTGCTCCTCCATGCGATCACCGACGCGATCCTCGGGGCAGCCGCGCTCGGCGACATCGGCGAGATGTTTCCCGACACCGACCCCGCCAACAGGGGTCGCGACTCGGCCGAGATGCTCCGCGCGGCAGCGGCCCGCGTAGGCGAGGCCGGCTGGCAGATCGAGAATCTGGATTGCGTGATCTTTGCCCAGCGGCCCAAAATCCTCCCGCATCGCGAGACGATCCGGCAGCGGGTCGCCGCGGTGCTCGGCATCGACGTCGCCGCCGTCTGGCTCAAGGCCAAGACCGGCGAGGGCGTGGGGCCGATCGGCCGGCAGGAGGCCATCGCCGCTGAGTGCGTGGCTCTGTTGGCTCGAGATGCATGAACAACGAAGCACGCTCCGGGAGAATCGTATGGCGGTGACGCACCTTCCCTCGATCGAGGTCTACAGCACACTCACGAAGAAGAAGTCGCCGCTCGTGACGGTACAGCCCGGCCACGTGGGGATGTATCTCTGCGGCCCCACCGTCTACAAGCCGAGCCACATCGGCCACATGGTCGGGCCGGTGATCTTCGACACGGTCAAACGCCACCTCGAGTATTCGGGCTGGAAAGTGACGTGGGTGGTCAACATCACCGACGTCGACGACAAGATCATCGCCGAGAGCACCGCCCGCGGCACGACGATGCAGGCCCTGGCCGAGGAGATGACGGCCGACTATCTCGACAACCTCGCGGCGCTCGGCGTCGAGAGCATCGACATGATGCCGAAGGCCACCGAACACATCGGCACGATCGTCGCCTTCATCGAGGGACTCGTGGCCAAGGAATATGCCTACGCCAGCGACGGCGACGTCTACTTCGACGTCCTCCGCGACGCCGACTACGGCAAGCTCACCAACCGCTCCGTCGAGCAGATGCAGGGCGAAGGGGGCTCGACGGCCGAGCGGAAGCGGTCGGCGGCCGACTTCGCCCTCTGGAAGAAGGCCAAGCCGGGTGAGCCCGCGTGGGAGAGCCCCTGGGGGCCGGGCCGGCCGGGCTGGCACATCGAGTGCTCGGCGATGAGCAAGGCGATCCTCGGGCCACACTTCGACATCCATGGCGGTGGCCTCGACCTCGTCTTCCCGCATCATGAAAACGAGATCGCCCAGAGCGAGTCGCTCCACGACTGCCCAATGGCCACGTTTTGGATGCACAACGGTCTCATGCAGGCGGCCGGTGCTGCCGGCAAGGTGGGTGGCCGGCCACGCGGAGGCGACACCGCAGCCGACGATGCCGCGGCCCAGGCCGCCACGAAGATCTCGAAGTCAACCGGCGCCGAGCCGTTCAAGAATCTGCTGACCCGTCACGATCCGCAGGTCATCCGGATGCTACTCCTCTCCACGCACTACCGCAGCCCGATTCATTTCGGCGAGGAGCCGCTCGCTGAAGGCGGCCGGGCGATGGAGGCCTTCGAGCGGCTGTTCGCCCGCACCGAGCGGATCGGCGGCCGCGCGTTTTACTCGCTCCCCTGTCGCAGCCGCTCCGCGGGCGATGCGGCCGTGGCGGCTGCCGGCGCCGACGTACAGGCCCTGCGGACGAAGTTTCTGGCCGCGATGGACGACGACTTCAATACGGCGATCGCGATCGCGACGCTCTTCGACTTCGTGCGCGTGGTCAACAAGTTCATCGATCAGCATGCCCTTGAAGCGAAGAAGCCGGCCGCCGAGCTGGCCACGCTCGACGCGATGATGCTCGTGCTCCGCGAACTCACCGGCGTGCTCGGCCTGTTTCTCAAAGCCCCGCAGGCGAAGGCTGGCGGGGCCGACGAGGGGCTCGTGGCGAAGCTGATGGAGCTCGTGATCGAGATCCGGGCCAACGCCCGCAAGGCGAAGGATTTCGCGACGGCCGACCTCGTCCGCACCAAACTCACCGAGGCGGGCATCGTGCTCGAAGACCGCCCCGACGGCACGGGCTGGAGCCGGAAGTGAACGGCGGGATCGGCGACCTGCTGACGCCGCAGCGGCTGTTCGAGGTCACGAATACCGTGGCCCTTGTCGCCTGGATCGCGCTCGTCGCGTTTCCTAGGAGGCGGTTCGTGTCGTACGTTCTCTGCGCGGTGCTCGTGCCGGGGCTGCTCGCGGCCTGCTACGCGGCCGTGATCGGCTGGAAGCTTGCGAGCGGCGGGCCGCCGCCGGACGATCTCATGACGCTCGCCGGCCTGCGGGCGGCGTTCGCCGACGACTGGGTTTTCGCCGCGGCGTGGACGCACTACCTCGTGTTCGACATGGTGGTGGGCGCGTGGATCGCCCGCGACGCGGTGCGGCTCGGCATCCCCTGGCCCCTCCGCACGGTCGCCCTCGGGCTCACGTTCCTCGCCGGCCCGGTGGGGTTCCTGCTCCATCTCGCCACGCGTGCCGTGCTGCGGCAAACCATGGCCGTCGACGATGCGACCTCGCTTCAGGACACCTGAACCGAGTCCACACGAGGAACTTAGGCGGACGCGGAGATCTGCGTCATGCATGGACGTCTCGCCGATGTTCGCCTGTGGCTGATATGGTTCGCCAGGGAAACGGCTGCTATTTGTTCCCGTCTCCCCAACTGCGTTCTCCCGGGAGGCAGTACGCCGTGCCCTTCAGAAATCATTGCCGCCGGCCCCTCGTGAACCTGGCTACGGTCGCCTGCACGGTGGTCGCGATCCTGCATGCGGCTGCCGGCGCCCTCGCGCTGGAGGAGACCGTCGGTGGCATCGGCGACAAAGAGCGGCTGGTGGTCCGCGGGCTGCGGCAGATCGATCCCGAACGGCTGCGGCTCGCGCTCATCGACGATTCCGACCTCGTTTGGCTGTCGCGTCCGGGCGACTCGCGGGAGGACTTCATCGCGGCCGTCGTCGGCAAGGCGACCCTGGCACTCGAGCGGGCGGGATTCCTTTCGCCACATGTGCAGGCGAACGTCGAATCCTCCGCTGGCATCGAGCAGCTCGTCCTCGACGTCACGGAGGGGGAACGGCTGACCGCCGGCCGGATCGAGGTCTCGGGTTTGCCCGACGAGACTGCCGCCCGACTCGTCAGATTTCTTTCGGAACGCCAGCCGCCCCTCGACGCGGTGCCCCGGTCAGTCGATCAACCCGACGGAACGTCGGCAATCTCCTGGGTCGACGATGGCGGCCAGCCGGTGACGCTCCTCGATCCCGAGTGGGTGCCGGACAGGCCGGCGGCATGCGACACGCTCGCGTTGCGTTCGGTGCGCGCGGCGGTGGCCCGCTTCCTGCGGCACGAGGGGTATCTCGCGATCGCCCCGATCGTCGAAGGCAAGGCCTCCAGCAAGCTCGGGCCAAACGCGACCTGCACCGTCCACTCCACGTGGATCGACGTCTCCGGCACCCATGAGGCGTTCGAGGTGTCCCTACGGCGGGCCGACGGTGTCGCCGATCTGGTCGTCGTGATCAAAGACCTGCCGCCGATCTCGACGCTCCGCGGGCTCGAACTGCCCGCCACATGCAGAACGAGCAGCCAGGATCTCGGAGCCTTCCTCGGGATCGCTGTCGGCGGTCCCGTGACCGAGCGAGATCGGATCGAGTGGCGTGACAAACTGCGGCGATCGGGGCGGTTCCTGCGGCACGAGGTGGAACTGCGGGCCGATCCACGGGACCCCGCGGCGGTGGTCGCGACCTTCGATCTCGAGGAGTATCCGCATGCCTCGCCGCTGGGCAAACCACTCACCCGCGCTGAGGCCACGATGCTCCGCTTCCACGAGTGGCTGGTCGATGCGGTCGGCCAGGGTGATCTGATGATCGACATCCGACGTCGGACCCAGGATCCCGCGTCGGCCGGCATCACCGCGCGGCTGGTCGTCTCGCCGAAGGATGGCCTCGTGCTCACGGCCTTACAGGATGGAGAGCTGGCATGCGGCATGATCGCCAGCGGCATGCAGATCAGCCTGGTTCCGCCAGGGGCTACGGGCCGTCTCGACGTGCCGCTGCCGCCCAGGATGCGGCTGACGGTGACGATCAGCCTGTCGCTCTCCCGAGATCCGGCCACCGACGAGAGGCAGCCGACGTATTCCCACAACCTGTCGTGTGGCTGCGGAACCGCAAGTGGGGACGATGCCGCCGACGGAGGCATGAAGATCGAGATGCGGGTCGAGCCGGTCGCATGCCTCGCCATGGTGCATGAGAACGACCCGAGCATCTCCTTCGAGGGCGATACGCTCGTGATCGCCACCACATCGGCCACGTGCCGAATCGACGCCGCGACCGGCAGGCCGCTCGGCCTCGTCGTCAATGGCTGTGAGGTCGTCGCTGAAAAGAAGCCTGCCGCCGTCGTGGCTGCGGTGGCGGCGCTCCACCATGCGGCAGGTCCGAGCCGACTCCGCGAGGCGGCGCCGGTCACCTCGGCGGTCGAGTTCCTCTGTTCGGACGGTGTGGTGGAGGCATGGAGCCGCCTCACCTCGGTGGCCGGCTTCTCAAGTCGCAAGACACAGCTCGACAGGCTCGCGCCGGAGTCCAATACGATCCGCTGCTTTCTGAATCGCTGTCTCGCGGATGGCGGCATCGCGCGGTGTGACAAGGCGGTGGTGGCGGCGGTCCGCAGCCCGCGTGAGCCGACGACTGAGCCGCTCGAGATTCCACGGGATGACGCGGCCCGCTCGCCCCAGGCCGTCGAAAAAACTGTCGTGCGGGAGATTGCTGCACTGGTCTGGCAATGCGTTGAGGCCCACTGCGGCCGCGAGTCGTGGCCGGCATCGGTGATGCGTGCCGCCGCATGCGGGTTGGTGAACGATCCCACGATTCGCAGGGAGATGATCGACTTCATGTCGCAAGACGACTATGGGCCGCTGGCCCACGCCTGCGCCGCGACGCTGGCGCCCGTGCCGGCGGTGGCCACATCCCTGGCATTGCGTGGGCAGGAGCGACTCTCGACGACCGCATTTCATGCCGACTGCCAGCCGCTGCTCGAGGCACTGCGGCGATACGGCCTTGACGAGTGCGCCGTGTCGGTGCTGCGGTCGATCGATGACGATGACGCTCGTGAGATCGGGCGGGCGACCTGCAGCGACGCGGAGTTCCTGCTGCCCCTCGTGCGCGAACTGCGGGCGCGCGACACGCACGACGCAGCGGTGGACGAACTGCACGCCGCGCTCGACGCCTGGTGGGAGCAAACGCTGCGATCGCTCGTCGCCGCACGGCTCGCGTCCGCAGCCACACCACGGACGGCGACGGCTCCCGCCGAGGGCGGCGACACGCAGTTGAGGAAATAGCGGGCCGCAGCCGTCCGCGGTGGCAATGCCGGGACCGCCCGGAACCTCACGGCATCTGGATCATGACCGGCTCCTCAGCCGTGCCACCGGTGCCCGTCGCAGCCTCAGCCGCCGCCAAGTCGCGGATCTCCTGCGAGATCTTCATCGAGCAGTACTTCGGACCGCACATGCTGCAGAAGTGGGCGCTCTTGAACGTCTCCTGCGGCAGCGTCTCATCGTGGTATTTCCGGGCCGTCTCCGGATCGAGGGCGAGCCGAAACTGCTCGTTCCAGTCGAACGAAAACCGGG
>JBIKNV010000131.1:0-6994 GCA_044358475.1 Pirellulales bacterium
CTCGCCGGCAAGAAGGAAGACATCACCGGCCGCACCACGCCCAACGTGATGGCGAGCCCTTGGAAATTCCACCCCTACGGCCGGTGCGGCAAGATGGTGAGCGATCTGTTTCCGCACATCGGTGGCCATGTCGATGACATCGCCTTCCTGCATGCCGTCACGGGGCCATCGCCCGATCATGAGTCGGCGATCGGGTTTCTCCATTCAGGCTCGCTGCTGCAGGGCTTTCCCAGTGTCGGCGCCTGGACGAGCTACGGTCTCGGCAGCGAGGCCGCGAATCTGCCCGGCTTCGTGGTGATGGGCTCCAACAAGCGGCAGTGCCGCACCAACGGCTTTCTGCCGCCGGCCTTTCAGGCCTCGCAGTTTTTCCGGTCGGGCGGTCAGCCTCTGGCCGATCTCAAGCCCCGCGAGGTGGCCGCCGCACTCCAGGCCAATAAACTCGCTGCCGTCGCCGCCCTCGACGAGGCGTTTCTCGCGGCCACCGACAACGACCGCGTGATCGAGGCGGCGATCGCCAACCACGAGAAGGCCCATGCCATGCAGGCGGCGGTGCCCGAGGCGGCCGATCTCACGGCCGAGTCGGCCGCGACCCTCGCCGCCTACGGCATCGGCGGGGAACACAAGGAGACGGAGACGTTTGGCCGCTACTGCCTCACGGCGCGGCGGCTTTTGGAGCGGGGTGTGCGGTTCATCGAGATCGTGGAGAACGGCTGGGACCAGCACGATAAGCTCGCCACCGAACATGCCAAGCATGCCCGGGCGGTCGATCAGCCGGTCGGAGCGTTTCTGGCCGACCTGAAGGCCCGTGGGCTGCTCGACTCGACGCTCGTCGTCTTTGCCAGTGAGTTTGGACGCACGCCCAACACCGAGCTCTTCGGCAAGGAGCCGGGCCGCGACCATCATCCCTGGGCGTTCACGATCTGGATGGCCGGCGGCGGCGTACGGGGCGGCATGAGCCACGGCCTGACCGACGAATACGGCTACCATCCGCTCGCAGGCAAGGTTGATATCCACGACCTCCATGCGACCGTGCTCCATCTCCTCGGCATCGACCATAAGCAGCTCACCTACCGTCACTCCGGCCGTGACTTCCGGCTCACCGACGTCCACGGCAATGTGATCACCTCCATCGTGTCCTGATCTCTGATCGTTCCCCGCAGGATTGTCTCCAGCATGACCCCCGCCAAGCGTTCCTCCCGCACCATCGTCACCGTTCGCGATTCCGGCCATCAGACGCCCGCCCTCGATCGGGCGCTGGCCGTGCTCGAGTTCGTCAGCGGCCATCCCGAGGGCGTGACGCGGCAGGAGATCAAGGACGGTCTCGGCTTCTCCAACAACCTCGTTTTCCGCATGACCAAGTCGCTCGAAGCCCACGGCTACATCGAACAGCAGCAGCCCGGCCGCCGCTTTGTGCTCACGCAGCAATTGCTCAAGATCGCCCAGCCGAAGCGGGACGAACGCAGCCTCGTCCAACTATCCTACGAGCCGATGCGATGGCTGCGCGACGCCACCGGGGAATCGGCCCATGTCGGTGTGCGGGTCGGCAACGACTGCCTCGTGCTCGACCGCGTGATCGGGAGCCTGCCGTATAAGTGTTATGTCGAGGCGGGCACGATGGGGCCGCTGCATGCCGGTGCCCCGGGCAAGGTGATGCTCGCGTGGCTGCCTGAAAAGGAACTCGAGGCCATGCTCGCCGACTATCCCTTCAAGGCACTCACCCCGGCCACGATCACCTCGCGACGGACCTTCGCCGCCCAGCTGAAGGCGGTGCGGGATCGTGGCTGGGCGCTGGATCTCGGCGAAACCGTCGAGGGCCACCACTGCGTCGGTGCGCCGGTGCTCGATGCCAATGACTATCCGGTCGCCGCACTGTGGATCACGGCGATCGCCCCGCGGCTCACCGAGGACGACTGCCGACGGCTCGCGCCGAAGGTGATCCGGGCGGCCGACATGGTGAGCGAGGTGCTGCGGTAACCGCGGCGAGAGACCGATGCGTGGAGAGGGTGTGAAGATCGTGCGGTATTGCATGGCAGCGGCGGCGATGCTCCTGCTCATGAGCGCTGCACGTGCCGAACGTGCCTCAGCAACCTTCGAGACCCTGCTCACACGGACCTGTGGCGAATGCCATGCTGGTGGGTCAGCGGAGGGCGGGCTCGATCTCGATGCAGTCGGCTTCGATCTTCGGGTGGCCAGTGTCCGCGATCGCTTTGCGTTGATGCACGATCGGATCGCAAAGGGACAGATGCCGCCCGACCCGGGCGACCTTCCCGAGCCCACGCGGGGCGAACTGCTTGCGACGCTGTCCGAGGCACTCGCCGCCGCCGATTCGATAGCCATGAATGCCGAGGGCCGCGTGCCGCTGCGTCGGCTCAATCGGCTGGAATACCAGCAGACGCTGCGGGACATGCTTGCGCTGCCACTGCTCGACATCGCCGATCAATTGCCCGAAGACCGTGTTCGCGACGGCTTCAACAAGTCAGCCGAGGGGCTCGATTTTTCCCGCATCCAGCTGGCAGCCACACTCGATGCGGCCGAGGCGGCGCTCGCCGCGGCCATCGCTCCCGGCGAGGCACCGCAGCCCCCGGATCACTACGCCGCGTTCGCCACGAAACTCTTCTCGGAAGGTCAGACCTTCGGTGAGCGTGAAGCAATGTTCTTTGCCAAAGACGGCAGGGCGGTCTCGTTGACTGGCCAGCACTTGGCGGCGCTCCGCACATCGTTCGTGCAGGATCCGGCGATCGAGTGCTGCATCTTCCGTTCAGCCTACTGGCCCTACTACGGCTATCCGGATGGGTTCGTCGCCCGGCGGGCGGGCGTGTATCGCGTGCGGTTCCGGGCCCGCGCCGTCGTGCAGCACGAGGGCTACACCATCACGCCGGCTCCACAGTCGGTGCCGATGACGTTTCGTGCCCGGCGGCCGTCGGGCCCTGACGTGTCGGGCGATGTCCGCGCGGTGGGCGGTATCTTTGACATTTCCGCGGAGCCGACCGACTTTGAGACGCAGGTGGTGCTCGATGCGGGCCAGACGATCGAATACAGCCTGCTCGGTCTGCCGGTGCCGCTCGCCCGCAACGTAAACGGCGGCCCGCCCACCTACCGCTACCCTCCGTTTCCTGCGGGGGGGCAGCCGGGCGTGGCGATCCAGTCGCTCGAGATCAGCGGGCCCCTGCCACCTGACCCATGGCCCCCCGAGTCGCACCGCGTGCTCTTCGGCGAGCTGCCGTTTCGTGGCACGAAGCCGGGGTCGCCGTTGCCGGTGGAGGTGGAGTCGGCCGATCCGGCGACTGATGCCCGCCGCTTCCTCGCGGCCTTCGCCGATCGCGCCGTGCTCGCCCCACTGGCCCCCGAAGAGCTGGCCCCGTTCTTCGCGGTCGTCGATGCGTCGCTAGCCGACGGCGTGGGCTTCACCCGGGCGGTGCTCACTGGCTACGCGGCGATCCTCGCCTCGCCGCATGTCGTCTACCTGCGGGAGCCGCGGGGCCGCGACGCGGTGCCTGGCAGCGACGCCGCGTCCGGCAGCCGCGCGGCCTACGATCTCGCCGCCCGGCTTTCGTATTTTCTCTGGAACACGCGGCCCGACGCGACGCTCCTGCAGAAGGCCCGCGATGGCAGCCTTGCCGAGTCGACCGTGCTCGCTGCCGAGGCCGACCGGCTCGTGGCCGACGACCAGTTTGCCCGGTTCATCGAGACCTTCACCGACTACTGGCTCGACCTCCGGCATGTTCGCCGCGACGAGCCCGACGTGCGGCTCTACCCGGAGTATCGCTTCGATGACTATCTCGCCGAGAGCATGGCCGCAGAGACGCGGGCCTTCGTCACGTCGCTCATCCGCGACAACTTGCCGGCACGGTCGATCGTGACGACCGATTTCGTCTACGCCAACGATCGTCTGGCACGTCACTATGTGCTCTCCCCGCTCGCCGGCCATGCGGTCCGGAAAGTGCCAATGCCCCCCGAGTCGCCTTTTGGTGGTCTGCTGACACAGGCGGCGATCCAGCGGGTAACCGCCAACGGCACCAACACATCGCCGGTCGTGCGCGGTGCCTGGGTGATGACGCGGCTGCTCGGCCAGCCACCGCCCCACCCGCCGGAGAGCGTGCCGGCCGTCGAGCCCGACATCCGCGGGGCGAAGACGATCCGCGACCTGCTCGCCCGCCATACGGCCGACGCCTCATGTGCCTCCTGCCACAAGCTCTTCGATCCAGTTGGCTTCGCCCTCGAGTCGTTCGACATCTGTGGCGGCTGGCGGGACCGCTACCGCGGGCTCGACGAGGGCGAGCCCGTCACGGGCATCGACCGGGCCGGCCATGACTTTGCGTATCGGCTGGCCGCGCCGGTCGATCCCTCGGGCAGCCTGCCCGACGGGCGAGAGTTTGCTGACATCAAGGCCATGAAGGCCTTGCTCGCTGCCGATGAGCGGCAGCTGGCCCGCAACCTGCTCCATCAGTTCACGGCCTACGCCACCGGGGCTCCGGTACGGTTCGCCGACCGCCCGGAGATCGAGGTGATTCTCGACGCGACCGCCAACGCGGGCTACCGCGTCGGTGACCTGCTGCGGGGGTTGATCACGAGTCGGATCTTTCGCGGCCTCCCACCGGCCGCCGCCACGTCCACCAGTGAGGAGACGCCATCATGACCCGTACCATTCTGCCCGGTCGCTTCAGCCGTCGCACCCTGCTCCGCGGCGCTGGTGCCACGCTCGCCCTCCCCTGGCTCGAGGCGGTGCCGCGGGTAGCGGCTGCCAGCGCCGATGCTCCGCCACTGCGGGCGATCTTCATCTCCAACAACCTCGGTATTCTGCCGGAGTCGTTTTTTCCCAAGACCGCGGGCCACGGCTACGAGCTCTCGCCGTATCTCGCGCGGCTGGCCGATCACCGCGCCGATTTCACGGTGATCAGCGGCCTCTCTCACCCCAGCGTCCGCGGCGGCCACTCGACTGAAAATTGCTTCCTGACTGCGGCCCGCAACCCGACGGCCAGCGGCTTTCGCAACACGATCTCGCTCGATCAATTCGCCGCCGAGCGGATCGGCCATCTCACGCGGTTCCCCACGCTCAACCTTGGCGTCAACATCGACAAGGCCAACCGCAGCCTGGCCTGGACCCGTGACGGCTGCCTGATCCCGCCCGAGGATCGACCGAGCCGGCTCTTTGAAAAGCTCTTCGTGACCGGCAGCCCGGCCGAAGTGGCGGGCCGGCGGCGGCAGCTCCGCGAGCGAGAGAGCATTCTCGATGCCCTCGGCGATGATGCCCGCCGGCTCGAAAAGCGGGTGTCGACAGCCGATCGGCGGCGGCTCGATCAATACCTCACGTCGGTTCGCGAACTCGAGGAGCGGCTGCAGGTGGCGGGGGCGTGGGAAGAGCGACCGAGGCCGCAGCCGCCGACAGCCAAGCCTGAAGACATCACCGACCGGGCGCAGATCTTCGCCGGCTTCGAGGCGATGCTCGACATGGCAAGGCTCGCGATCGAGACCGATTCCACGCGGCTGGTGACGCTGATGGTCGATGCCTTTGCGACGCCCGCCTTCCGGCTGGCCGACGAGCGGACGACGACCGACGGCTACCACAATCTGAGCCATCACGGGCAGTCGGCCGAGAAGCTCGCGCAGCTCGAGGCGGCCGACCGGTGGCAGATGGACCTGCTGGCGATGCTGCTGGCGAAGCTCGCAGAGCGGCGTGAAGGTGATCATCGGCTGCTCGACCGCACGATCGTGCTCTATGGCAGCAATCTCGGCGATGCGAATACGCACGACAACACGAACCTGCCGATCCTCGTCGCCGGCGGCGGCTTCCGCCACGGCAGCCACCTTGCGTTTCCGCTAGATGACAACCTACCGCTCTCGAACCTGTTCGTGACGGTGCTCGAGCGGCTCGGGGTCGAGGCCGAAGCCTTCGGATCGAGCACTGGACCGCTCCCCGGCCTTGGGCCCGTCTGAGTTTCACGAGCGGCCGCAGGCTTCGCGAGGGGGTGTCAATGATCGCGCGCTCGATATGCAAGCGACGCCACCGCCCTGTCCCGTAGGCGATCAGGCGGCGGCGGTGGAGCCGAGTGGCTCGACGGCCGTGATGTGGAGCAGGGAGACGGCACGGTAGCGGGACGGAAATCCACGCCGCTCCGCGACGCCGTTAAGCAGCTCCGTCCGGGTGAGCCATGCCATTTCCGGATGGCGGACTTCATACGCGTCCCCGGCAGAAGTCGAGACCCGAAAAGGCTCGAAGGGCCGCTTCCGCATCCACTCATGCATCGATTCAAGCGTCATTGGACCGCTCCACACACGACGAACGAGCCCGCGATCGACTTTAGGCGGCCCTGTAGATGCAGATGCCGACGCGATCGATGTGCGATCGCAACGGCGCGTGGGTGATCCGGGCGACGGGCTGAACCTCGAAGCGATAGGGCAAAGGCAGTTCGTCGAGCTCGCCGGCGATCGACTCTGCCTGGAGCGGTGTGACGTCACCCACGACAGCCAAGTCGACGTCGGATCGCGGCGTGTGGGTGCCCTTGGCCCGCGATCCGAAGAGGATCGCGGCCGTCACTTCAGGGTGGCGACCGAACACGGCGCGCACGAGCACAAGCTCATGGTCGGTAAGCGGTGGCCGGTTCATCCGTCCCTCCGGTCGGCAAGGAGATCGTGCAGCTGCTGCAAGGCGGCCAGATACCGGCCATGAATCGCGACGACGGCCTCCTCGAAGTTGACCGGGTCATAGGTGTGGGAAAGCAGGTTGCGGTGATCGATCATGGCGATCCAGGTCTGACCATCGGCGAGGATCTTCGCGGCAAACGCGTCCTTGACCACCTGCCGCGGCGTGATGGCAGTCAGCACGATGCCACTCTCCTCGAGGTAGTCCTTGACGGTTTTCCAGGCGAGTTCCAGCGTGTACTCGAACCGCTGAACGACTCCCTCCTTCTCGAGTTGGTTGAGCACGACAGGCCCGCGAGCCAGGGCCTCACGCAGCAGGGCGAGGGCCCGCGCGAAGTTGTCGAATCGCTGCTGC
>JBIKNV010000133.1:0-6954 GCA_044358475.1 Pirellulales bacterium
GATGCGGAGGCGGGCTGATCAGGCCCACGCCCGGCGTGGAGTGACGGGTGGCGGCGATGATCTTGTCGACCTTGTGGCCAGGGAGCTCGCCCCCCTCGCCCGGCTTGGCACCCTGAGCGATCTTGATCTGCAGTTCGTCGGCATTGGTGAGATACCAGCTCGTGACGCCGAACCGGCCCGACGCCACCTGTTTGATAAACGACCGCTTCGAGTATTGGTTGGCCTGAGCCGCGGCCTTCTCCTGATCGAGGTTCTGCAGCGTATCGAGCATCTCGCGATGCTCCGGCTCCGAACGATCAAACCACTTGAACCGCTCCGGATCCTCCCCGCCTTCGCCGGTGTTGCTCTTGCCGCCGAGCACGTTCATCGCGACGGCGAGCGTTTCGTGGGCTTCGGCCGAGATCGAGCCATAACTCATCGCCCCGGTGCAGAACCGCTTCACGATCGACCGCGCCGGCTCGACCTCGTCAAGTGGCACCGGTGTGCGGCCGTGTTTGAACGTGAGCAGCCCGCGCAGAAAACACTTGCGGTGGGCATCCTCATTGACGAGCCGGGCGAACTGCCGATAGGCATCGCGGGAGCCGGTTCGCGCCGCCAGTTGGATCTGGGCAATGGTGTGAGGGTTCCAGGCGTGGGCCTCGCCCTCCTTCCGCCAGTGAAATTGGCCGTCATTGGGCAGGATCGGCAGCGACTCGATCTCGCGGGTCGGGTAGCCGAGCTCGTGCCGCCGGATGCCCTCCTCGGCGATGATGTCGAAACCCACGCCGGAGATCCGGCTGGCCGTACCGACGAAGCAGGAGTCGATCACCTCCCGATTGAGGCCCACCGCTTCGAAGATCTGCGCCCCCTTGTAGGAAGCCAGTGTCGAGATCCCCATCTTCCCCATGACCTTGAGCATCCCCTTGGCCACCGCCTTGCGGAAGACCGCCGGGATCTTCTCATCGGTGAACTCGCCCTCGAGAAGCCCGTCCTCGCGGGCCTGCCGGAGGGCCTCGAAGGCGAGATAGGGATTGACGGCGTCGGCTCCGTAGCCGACGAGGAGGCAGAAATTGTGCACCTCGCGGGCCTCGCCCGACTCGACGACGATACCGATCCGCGTCCGCAGCTCCTGTCGCACGAGCGCATGATGGACGGCCCCGGTGGCAAGGAGCGAGCTGATCGGCACGCGCTCGGGGCCGGTGGCGCGATCGGAGAGCACAATCAGTGCGTAGCCGTCGTGGATCGCCTGGGCTGCCTCGGCGCAGACCCGCTCGATGGCGGGCCGCAGGCCGGCGTCGCCTGCACTTCGCGGGTAGGTGATGTCAATCGTCTTGGTCTTCCAGCCGCGGTGATCGAGGCCCTTGATGGCGGCCAGTTCCTCGTTGGTGAGGATCGGGTGGGGCACGCATAGCCGATGGCACTGCTCCTCGGTGGCCTCGAGCAGGTTGCCCTCGGGGCCGATGTAGCACTCCAGCGACATGATCACTTCTTCGCGGATCGAATCGACCGGCGGGTTGGTGACTTGGGCGAAGAGTTGCTTGAAATAGTCGGAGACGAGCCGCGGCTTGTCGGACAGGCAGGCCAGGGCGGCGTCGTTGCCCATCGAGCCGATCGGATCCCGCTTTTCGCGGAGCATCGGCATGAGCATGAACTGCATCGTCTCGGAGGTGTAGCCGAAGGCCTGCATCCGCCGGAGCAGTTCGTCGTCGGCATAGTGCCCGGGCACCGACTGCCGCGGGAGGTCGTCGAGGTGGATGGCCTGACGCCTGAGCCAGGCCTTGTAGGGCCGCTTGGCCGCGACGGTCGCCTTGAGCTCTTCGTCAGCGATGATCCGGCCCTGTTCAAAGTCGACGAGGAACATGCGGCCCGGCTGCAGGCGACCCTTGTGCTTCACGTCGCGGGGATCGACCTGCACGACGCCCACCTCGCTGGCCATGATCACGCGGTCGTCGTGGGTGACGTAGTAGCGACTGGGCCGCAGGCCGTTGCGATCGAGCACGGCCCCGATGTAGTGACCGTCGGTGAACGAGACCGAAGCTGGACCGTCCCACGGCTCCTGGAGGGCCGAGTGATATTCGTAGAAGGCCCGCTTGTCCTCCGACATGCTGTGGTGGTTCTGCCAGGCCTCGGGAATCATCATCATCACCGCTTCCTGGAGGGTGCGGCCCGAGTGGTAGAGCAATTCCAGGGCGTTGTCGAAGTTGCCAGAGTCGGAGCAGTCGGGCTCGATGACGGGGCAGAGCTTGCGGAGGTCGTCGCCCCACAGGTCGCTCTTCATCACGCCCTGGCGGGCGAACATCCAGTTGGCGTTGCCCCGCAGCGTGTTGATTTCTCCATTGTGGGCCATGAACCGACAGGGCTGGGCCCGGTCCCAGCTCGGAAAGGTGTTGGTCGAGAACCGCGAGTGGACCATCGCCAGATGGGTCTTGTAGTCGGGGTCCTGCAGGTCCTTGAACAGCGGGATGACCTGCATCGACCGCAGCATGCCCTTCCAGATGATCACCTTGGTGGACAGCGAGCAGATGTAGAACATCAGTCGCTGCTCGAGGGCGCTCTCCGAGCGGATCCGTCGACTGACCCACTTGCGGATGATGAACAGCTGCCGCTCGAAGGCATCCTGATCGAGCCCAGCGGCCGCGGCGATGAAGACCTGATCGAAGTGGGGCATCGAACGCCTTGCGGTGGGCCCAACATTCGCGGCATCGGGGTCGACCGGCAGGTCCCGCCAACCGACCAGCCTCTGCCCCTGGGCAGTAATGCACTCGTCGACCATGCGGCGACACTCGGCCCGCTGGGTCGGATCGGTTGGCATGAAGATCACACCGGTGGCATAGAGGCCGCGGGCCGGCAGCGTCGCGCCCAGGTCGCGGGCGGCGATCTTCTCGAGAAGTTCATACGGCAGGGCAGTGAGCATGCCGGCGCCGTCGCCCGTGTTGTCCTCGCAGCCACAGCCGCCGCGATGCTCCATGTGCTGGAGCATCCGGTCGGCGTCGTCAACGATCTGCCGTGACCGCTTGCCCTTGATGTGGGCGATGAAGCCGACGCCGCATGAGTCGTGCTCGAAGGCAGGGTCGTAGAGGCCCCGGGCGGGGGGCAGACCGAGTGGCGCGGAAGAGGAGGGGCGTTCGTTGCTCATGGCTGTCTTTCGTTCTTGAAACCTGAGATCGTCGTGCTGTCCGTTTGGGTGTCCGTTGTCTTGGAGCGAGGTCCGGGGTGCCCCGCGGGCTCTCACGCGGTCGCGACCACGGAAGCCGGATCACTGGCGACCGTCAGGTCGCTGGAAGCATCCCGAGCGTGGTCGTGCAGCAGATCGACGAACCGCCGCGACGTCGGGCCGAGCGGCTTGCCCCGGGCGTGGATGATGCCCAACGGGCGAACGAGCTCATCGCCCGAAATGCGCACTGCACAGAGGGTGCCGGCGGCGAGCTCGCGGCCCAGCGTCGGCTCCGGCAGGAGCGCAACCCCGGCGTCGATCTCGACAGCCCGCTTGATCGTCTCGATGTTGTCGAATTCCATCACCACGTCGGGCTCGGCGCCATGGGCGGCGATCACGCGGTCGACTTCATGGCGGATGACGAGGTCCGGATCGAATCCCACCATCCGTTGGCCGTCGAGTTCCGCCAGCGAGAGTTGCACCCGCCCGGCGAAGGCGCTGCTCGGGGCGCAGGCCAGCACGAGTGGCTCCTCCCGCCACGGTTCCGCTTCGATGGCCCGCGTGCTCCGCGGATAACTGACGATCCCGATGTCGGCCTGCCCCTGTTCGACGAGTTCGAGCACCCGCTCGGGATGCAGGTACTCGAGCCGCACATTGGCTTTTGGATGTCGCGTCATGAATTCCTGCACGTAGCGGCTCATGTGATGCAAGCCGACGGAGTAAATCGCCGCCACCCGCACTCGCCCGGCCACCTCCTCGTGGAGCGTGCGGACCTCGTCCTCGAGCGCCTCGTAGCGGGCAATCAGCTTGCGGCAACCGTCGTAAAAGACCTGCCCTTCACGGGTAGGCACGAGCGGCCGCTTCGATCGCTCGATCAACTGCACGCCCAGTCGGCCCTCGAGTTGGCTGATCACCTGGCTCGCCCCGGACTGTGAAATACCGTTGACCTCGGCGGCTCTGGAAAAGCTCCGCCGAGCGACGATGTCGCAGAAGACTTTGAGCGACTTGAGATTCACGAGCATCCGCCGAGATGCGGTCCAGAAAGCACGCCAGCCACATCCCTGATTAAAAAATCAAATGATGCCGCCGTGCATCATCCGGAAAACAAATAAAGACTAGCCGCGTCGCGCGAGGCGTCAAGCGCCTCGGCGGCATCTTTTTCCTAGGCGAGCGACGCCCCGCCAGCTGCGGTCGGGACAATAGCAGTAGTTCGGATTGGGGGGGTGTCGCCGGCTTTGCTGATCATGGCGACTCGTTTTGTCGGCTCGAGTTTGCGGATGCCGTTTTTCAGGGCTATATCTCATCGGGAGCCGGTTGAGGTGATGGCCGAGGACTCCTGGACCTTTTCACCCGGCCTCGCCAAAGGGGGACGGTTACACATATGGATGCTGCGGGCTCATCGCGGGTCGTAAGGAGCGCCGACCCGGCGCGCGGACGGCAGTTTGTTGGCTTTCGTCTCGCCGATCAGGGCTATGTGTTTCGCATCGAGCGGATCCAGGAGATCGTGATCCCGTCCGGCACGGCCCGGGTGCCGGAAGTGCCGGACTACGTCGAAGGTGTGGCCAATCTTCGGGGCACGATCATTCCGATTATCAACCTCCGCCGCCTCTTCGGCCTCGCCCCGCAGCCGGTCGATGCCGACACCCGCACCGTGGTGGTCAATGTCGGCAGTCGCACGCTGGGGTGCACGGTCGACGCGGTGACTCGGGTGATGCGGATTGCGGGGGAGCAAATCCAGGCGGCACCGGACACGGTTGCATCTGCCGGCCGATCCTTCATCGAGGGCTTTGCTCGTGTCGGTGACGAACTTCTGATCGTGCTCGACGTTGACACCCTGCTCGATCCGGCCAACCTCGAGACCGTGCATCGCACCGGCCTGAACCTGATCGATTCCTGACCCACGGTTTCTCGCCCGGATTTCCACCCGTTTCCTCATTATTTCGCAGTTTTCCTCAGGGAGTTCTTTCGCGATGGCTGCCACCAAGGCGCTTCCCCTTCGGTCGACGATGAACGCCCTCAACCGGTCGATGGGCCGGATCGAGTTCGCGCCGGACGGAACCATCCTCGACGCCAACCGCAACTTCACCGACTTGATGGGCTACTCGCTCGACGAGATTCGCGGCCGTCATCATTCGATTTTCGTCGACGAGGCCACCCGCTCGAGCGCCGCGTACCGTGACTTCTGGGATCGGCTGCGGGCCGGGACGTTCGAGACCGGAGAATTTGGTCGAATCACCAAGGATGGCCGCAGGGTCTTTATCCAAGCCACCTACAGCCCCGTGGTCGATCAGCGGGGCAAGACGGTCGGCGTGGTCAAGTTTGCCGTCGATGTCACCGCCGCGGTCGAGGCGAAGCTGGTGGGCCAGAAGCTCCAGCAGCTCTACTCTCAGATGGTCGAAAACACCAGCGTGCGGCTCATCGTCGCCAATCGCGAGGGCACGATCACCTACATGAATCCGGCCTCGCTCGAGGCGCTTCGCAAGCTCGAACGCTACCTCCCCTGCCGAGCCGATGAGATCGTGGGGCGGTCATTCGATATTTTCCACAAGCAGCCCGAGCATCAGCGAAACATCGTCGCCGACCCCAAGAACCTGCCGCATCGGACCAAGTTTCCGCTCGGTGATGAGTGGCTCGACCTCACCGCGTCAGCCCTCCGCGACCGTGACGGGACATTTCTGGGCCCGCTCGTGACGTGGGAGGTGATCACCGAGCAGGTCCGGGCCAAAGAAAAGGAGCACGAGCAGCAGCAGGTGATCATTGGCATCAAGGAGGATCTGGAGCGCAAGGTGAAGTCGCTCGTCGACGTGTTCACGGCCGCCTCCAACGGCGACCTGACTGCGGAGATCGACTTCTCGGGCGACGACGACATGGGGCGGCTGGCCGCCAACGCGCGGCGGATGTTCGGCGACCTTCGGGAACTGGTACGCCAGATTTCCGAGGCTGCCGACCAGCAAAACGAGGGAGCTCGCATGATCGCCGAAAGCTCCAGCGGCATGAGCGAGGGAGCCCAGTCGCAGGCCGCCAGCGTGGAGGAGATGACGGCCGCCGTGGAACAGCTGATCAACTCGATCGATACGATCAGTAAGAGCGCCGCCGAGTCGCGGCAGCAGGCCGCGGAGACCTCCGGCATGGCGGAGACGGGTGGGACAGCGGTGGCCGAGGCCGTGTCCGCAATGAACCTGATCCAGAAGTCGTCGGAACAAATCAACGACATCATTCAGGTGATCGGCGACATCGCCAGCCAAACCAACCTGCTGGCGCTCAACGCCGCCATCGAGGCGGCCCGGGCGGGCGAGCATGGCCTGGGCTTCGCGGTGGTTGCCGACGAGGTGCGAAAGTTGGCCGAACGATCGAGCGAGGCCGCCAAGGAGATCACACTCCTCATCAAGGAGTCGACGAAGCGAGTCCAGGAAGGGGCGTCACTGTCGGCGAAGGTGGGGCAGTCGCTCGAATCGATCGTGGCGGCGGTGGCCAAGACCGCCACGGGGATTTCCGCCATCGCATCGTCGACCGAACAGCAGACGGCCAATGCGCAGGAAGTGAAGCTTGCCATTCGGTCAGTGTCGCAGACCACCGAGGCCAACGCCGCGGGTGCCGAGGAGATGGCTGCCAGTGCGGAGGAACTCGGTGCCCAGGCGCAGGGACTCCGCGACCTCGTCAAGCGGTTCAAGGTCTGAAGATCGGCATCCGACAGGAGGTTGGGAAGATCGTGTGGGAATTGACGCGGTTGAGCCCTGATGAATTCTCGAGGTTTCGGGACTTCATCTATGCCGAGACCGGTATCCGTATGCAGGACGGGAAGGTCACCCTCCTCAGCAACC
>JBIKNV010000134.1:0-6940 GCA_044358475.1 Pirellulales bacterium
GGTCGTTCGGCCGTGGTCGATATCACGTTGCAGCATGGCCGTCATCAGGGCGACTCGGTCGGGATGCTCTGTGGCGAGGTTGGTCGTCTCGCCAGGATCGGCGGCGAGGTCGTAGAGCTGTACATCGGGGAGGCCGCCCGTGTCGTCCTGCGGCCGCGGCGGGCTCCAACCTCCTGAACCGGGGCAGAGACAAAGCTTCCACTGGCCGTCACGAATGGCGAAGCTGCCGTTGACCGACTGCGTGATGAGGCTCGTGCGAATCGGCAACGTGGCTGAGCCGAGGAGCGCCGGCAGCATACTCACGCTGTCTTCACCGGCATCGACGGGGAGCGTCGCCCCGACCACTTCGGCACAGGTGGCGAGGAAGTCGATCTGCCCGACAAGCTGGTCAGACACGCTGCCGGCCTTGATCTGCGCCGGCCAGCGGACGAGAAGCGGCACCCGGTGGCCACCTTCATAGAGATCAGCTTTGTGTCCCCGATAGATGAAGCTCGGATGATGGCCCGCGGCGATGAGCTGGGGAATGTCGGCCGACGGGGAGCAGCCGTTGTCGCTGGTGAATACGACGATTGTGTTTTCGGCGAGCCCCTGCGACTCGAGGGCGTCGAGCACCCGGCCAATCCCGGCATCGACCTGCTTGACGAAGTCGGCGTAGGGATTGATGCCGCTCGTGCCCTGCCAGGCTGGCGTGGGCATGATCGGGGTATGCGGCGCGGCGAGCGGCACATAGACAAAAAAAGGTGTTCCTGTCTTGGCGGCTGCCGCCCGGGCAGTGATCCATTCGATCGTGTGATTGATGATGCCGTCCTGCACATCGATCGCCTCGAAGGTTTTTCCAGCCGGACCGGGGCGGGCCGGCGCGAGAAAACTCTTGGTCTCAGTGGCGATCTCCGTCGGCAGGCGATCGTTGATCCAGACATACGGGAACATGTCGAGCGAGGCGCTGACGCCGTAGTAGTGGTCGAAGCCGCGATCGAGAGGGCCGTCGGTGATCGGGGCGGCATAGTCGACGCGGCTGATATCGCGGAACGGCTTGCTGAAGTTGCCGCCGTCATCCGCCGTGGCGCCGCCGTGGAGCGGCCAGTTCATGCCGAGATGCCACTTCCCGATGCAGGCGGTCGCGTAGCCCTGCTCGCCAAGCAGGCCCGGGAGCGTGAGCCGGTCGGCCGCGATGAGAGGCCTCGAGAAGCCTCCGAGCACACCGCTTTGCAGCCGCGTGCGCCAGTGGTAGCGGCCGGTGAGCAGGCTGTAGCGAGTCGGCGTACAGACACCTGACGACGTGTGGGCATCGGTAAACCGCATCCCTTCAGTGGCGAGGCGGTCGATGTTAGGCGTGGGGATTTTGCTGTCGGGATTGTTGGCCGACACGTCGCCATAGCCCTGATCATCGGCGAGGATGATGAGGATGTTGGGCTTGGCGGCTGCGGTTGTCTTCACAGCTGTTTTCTTGGGCGGCGTTCCCGGCTGCGGGTGCCGGACGACATCAACATCGTTTTTTTGCGGGGCGCCGGGCGTGCTGCGGCCGTCGGTGATCAGTTTGTCGAGGAGCGCTTGCAGCTGGGCGACTCGTTCAGGCTGGGCAGCGGCAAGGTTTTGCGTTTCGCCGAGGTCGGTGGCGAGGTCGTAGAGCTGGACGGGCTGGCTCGTGTTGCCACCGGTGCCCCAGCCGCCGGAGCCCGGGGCCGCGATGTATTTCCAGGAGCCACGCCGCACGGCCGGCACGCCATTGACCGAGCAACTCACGGCATGCTCACGGACGGGGGCCGCTCCGCCCTCGAGGAGCGGCATCAGGCTGACGCTGTCTTCGCCAACCGCGTCGGGCAGGTTTCCTGCGAGCACGTCGGCAAACGTCGCCAGCACGTCGGCCTGATGCACGAGCTGGTCGCACACTTGGCCGGGCTGCACCCTGTCGGGCCACCGCACGATGAAGGGCACGCGGTGGCCCCCTTCCCAGGCATCGGCCTTGTAGCCCCGCAGCGGGCCGCTCGGATAGTGGCCGCGGGCTTCGAGATCCTTTGCGCCGACATAGGGGTCGAAGCCGTTGTCGCTCGTGAAGACGACGAGCGTGTCATTGGCAACACCCGCCTTCTCGATCGCCGCGAGCACATCACCCACGACGGCATCGGTCTCCATGATCAGGTCCGCGCAGGCATTGTCGAGACCGCTCTTCCCTTTCCAGGGATCGTTGACAGCCAGCGGCGTGTGGGGCGACGTGAGCGGAAGGTAGAGCAGGAATGGCTCGGGCCGCGCAGCCGATTTCTCGATGAAGCCGACCGCGCGATCCCGCAGGGCGGGCAGCACCCCCTCGAGGCTCCAGCCCTCGAGGGCCGGGCCCTGGGTGCTGGCGCGGTGGTGCAGGAAGTCCGATTCCGGCAGAAGTGTGGTCGGGATACCGACGGTCCGGTCCTGGTCGATGAAGCAGTAGGGCGGCCAGTTGGGCACGTCCGTGCCGAAATAGACGTCGAACCCTCGCGTCGTTGGTCCGCCATCGATCGGCTGCGAAAAAATCCGTTGCCACGCTGCGCGATGGGTAGCAGTGACGTCGGGTGGTCCGAGTCGGGGCTGGCCCTTGGCCTTGGCGTTCAGCCCGAGCAGGGCTTTATCGCCCGGCTCGAGCGGCCAATCCCAGCCGAGGTGCCACTTGCCGATGCAGGCCGTGCGGTAGCCATGCTGCCGGGCGAGGGTGCCGATCGTGACGCGGTCGGCCGCGATCAGCGGCGGCTGCCAGGTGCCGACGATGCCCCGCTGCAGCCGACTCCGCCAGTGGTAGCGGCCGGTGAGCAGCGTGTACCGCGATGGTGAGCAGACGCCTGACGAGGAATGGGCATCGGTGAACCGCATGCCCTCGGCGGCGAGGCGGTCGATATGGGGCGTGGCGATCCTGCCGCGGTCAGGGTTGTAGCAGTGCACGTCGCCGTAGCCGAGATCATCGGCATAGATCACGACGATGTTGGGAGGATCGGCCGCATGGAGGGTCCTCACGATCAGAATGAGTCCGAGTACGAGCGACCAGCAGGTTACACGGGGTGGCATGACGCACGCGTCCAGGGACGTTCTTTTACTTCGAGACCAGCTGCAGCTCCGCCCATGTGGTCGGGTCGCTCTCCCACGGATACTCAGGCGGTGCGAAGCAGGGCACGCGGCCGAGCCGGCGGTCGATCAAGGCGGCGAAGAAACCGAGCCGCGGAATCTCGAGCGGATCCCAGCCGGGCAGCGCGGCGGCCGAGATGAAGGCCCGGATCTCGTAGCCGTCAGCGGTGAGCGTGCTTTCGATCGAGATCGCGTTGGCCGGAAGCTCGGTCGGCATCTCGCTGGTCCGTGGGATCACCGCTGGCACGGCCGCCGGCTTGTCGGCGGTGCGGCCGCCGCCTGTGGGCAAGAGGGCGAGCCGCCGACAGAACCGTCCCGCCCGGTGGCTTTCCCCCGTGGGCCGCGTCGCGATCCACAGATGCAGGCCGTCGCTGTCCTCGGGCTTCGTCGGCTGGCACCACCGCGCCACGCCGATCCCCCTCGCGACGGCTCGGACGGCAAGCCCCTCTTCGTTCCACGCCAGCCACATCTCGAGCACGTCGGGCACGCCGGCTACCGCCGCCAACGACGGCAGCCGACACGTCTCATCGAGATCCCAGGCCGCCGGCGGCCAGAGCTTCTTCCGTCTGGGGCACGGCACACGAAACGTGAACAAGGCGGCGGGATTGACAAGCGGGCTCATGCAGAGGCTCAGAAGTGGGGCCAAAACGTGAACTATACTATGACGGTGTCGGAGCCAAGACGCCACGATGGTCGTGCAGGACCCTGAGCCACGAGCGAAGGAAGCAGGACGCCGATGCGAGTGTTGTTCGTCGCCAGCGAGGCCAGCCCGTTCGCCAAGACCGGCGGACTGGCCGACGTGGCCGGGGCCTTGCCCGGTGCCTTGGCCCGGCTGGGCTGCGACGTCACGCTCGTCATCCCGGCCTACCGCGACGCGGTCGCCAACGCAGCAGCGCACGGCCTGCCGATCGAGCCGACAGGGATGACTTTCGGGGTGCCGCTTGGCACGCTCACGGTCGAGGCAAGCATTCTGCGAAGTCGCCTCCCGGCGGAAGGCGGTGGTCCGTCTCCTGAGGTGCTTCTGGTCGCCAACGACGACTGCTTTGACCGACCGACGCTCTACGGCGGCCCGGTCGACTATCCCGACAACGCCGCCCGCTTCACGTTCTTCTCGCGGGCCGTCATGGAACTGGCCTGCCGACAGGAACGGCCCTTCGACGTCATCCACTGCCACGATTGGCAGACGGGCCTCGTGCCGGCCTACCAGAAACTGCTCTACCAGTCGTGGCCGATGGTGAGCCACGCCCGCACGGTGATGACGATTCACAACATGGCCTACCAGGGTGTGTTCTGGCAGTGGGACATGCTGCTGACCGGCCTCGACTGGAAATACTTCAACTGGGAGCAGATGGAGTTTTACGGGCAGCTCAACCTGCTGAAGACGGGAATCGTTTTCGCCGACGCCATCACCACCGTGAGCCCGACCTATGCCCGTGAGATTCAGTCGGCCCCCGGTGGCTGCGGTCTCGAGGGCCTGCTCACCTCGCGTAGCAGCGTGCTCAGCGGGATCGTCAACGGGATCGACGTGGGGGTGTGGAACCCACAGACCGACCTACACATTCCGCGGCACTATGCCGAGGATTCCTGCGCGGACGGCAAGTATGCGGCCAAGGTCGCGCTCGCCGCGCGGCTGGGCCATGCTGCGCCTGACGACCGGCCCCTCATCGCATTCGTCGGCCGGCTGGCCGAGCAGAAGGGAGTCGATCTCGTGATCGAACTCCTGGGACGATTGGGAGGCACGGGCCGGGCCCACTTCATCGTGCTTGGCACCGGCAATGACGGGATCGAAGAGTCGCTGCGGCGGATGGCGGCCTCGTTCCCTGACGCGATCGACGTGGTGATCGGCTTCGACGAGCGGCTCGCGCACCTGGTCCAGGCGGCAGCCGACATGATGCTCGTGCCGAGTCGGTATGAGCCGTGCGGTCTTACCCAGCTCTACGCGATGCGGTATGGGACGATTCCGATCGTGCGGGCCACCGGCGGACTCGTTGACACCGTGGTCGATACGACGCCCGACACGCTGCGGGCCGGCACGGCCAGCGGCTTCGTGTTCGAGGCATTCGACGCCCTCGCCCTGGAGCAGGCCGTGGTGCGGGCACTCGACGCCCATGCGGATGCCGACGTGTGGAAGAGCCTCGTGCAGCGGGTGATGCGGCAGGACTGGTCGTGGGACTCGAGCGCCCGCGAGTATCTCGCGCTCTACGAAGGCATGGCCCGCAGGGAGCTTTACCAAATTGGGAAAGCTGGAAGGAACTCTGCCGGGTGAAGAGTGGGCGGGGGCGGAGCGGGGCCCTTCGTGACCGATACAAGGGGCATGAAACGTTTTTTGCTCACGCTTGGTGGAATCGCCTCGGTCGCGTTGACGCTCGGGGCCGTGGGGCAGGCAGTGGCGGGTGAGTTTCCCAAGGTGTTTCACTGCCCGTCCTGCGGGCCGGGGGCGGGGGGATCGCCCTACGGCAACACCGGTTGTGGGAGGCGGTACTGGGGGGCCGTCCATGAAGAAGGCTGGTGCCCTGATCGCTGTGACCACTGTGCGCGGTGGAGGGGCTGCCACGGGGCAATGCCCGGACTCGACATGCTCGCCCCGTGGCAACTTCCCCCGGGACGCGGTTTCATGTCGCCTGAACAGATGGGGTATGACACGCGCAGGTCATGTCAACGCTGCCAGAGCGGCCACTGACGCAAGGGCCGGAGGCCCGCGGTTCTTCCGGCCGGAGGCCGGAGCGCGAAGCGAGGCCAGGATGGCGAGCGCCGCGGTGAAGCGTGAGCATCAGTTCAAGGTGAGGTAACTTGCGGCGAACGTGATTTCGTCGCCACGTTTCCTGCAGGCGTCGCGAAGAGCGTCGACGGCATCCCCTTTGATCGCCACTTCGACAAGTGAGGGCAGCATGCCGGCGGCCTGAAACATGCTCGGCATGCCGGAGTCGCTCGGTCGTGCCAGTGCGACATGCACCGCCTCGGCCGGCCGGTCGAGCCGCCACAGGAGATAGGTGAGCGTGTCGGCCGGGAACGTGTCGCCCTGCTGCACATGCTCGGGTGCCGCGGCGCGGTGAAAGAAGGCAAGAGCCTCCTCGATATCCCGGCCGAGCAGCGCGGCAAAGAAGAGCCGTGAAGCTTCACCGACCTGTTCGAAGGGCGGGTCGCCCGGATACGTCACCTCCTTCGGCAGTCGGCAGGCATACACCGCCAACTCCCAGGCCTTCTCAAGCACCGGCCGTTCGGTGCAGGTCCGTGCGAAGCGAAGCACCGACTGGAGGTGCGAGACGTCGACATGAAAGCTCGGGTCATCGCGAAGCCCACCGGCGGCTTCGAGCAGCGCGACGATCGACGGTGCCGTGGCGATGCGGTCGGCGGAGACGAGGCCACGACGTTCGAGGTCGGCCGCCAACGCCGTGAAGACTTCATGATGCAGGTGATCGACGAGGACGGCCGCCGCCGCCTGCTGACGAGCCGCTGGGAGACGGGCCACCACCTGTTCGTAGGCCGTGATCGAGTTGCAGGTGCCCTGCGACTCGATCACCAGCCGGATGCCGAGAGCGGGATCAACGCCCTCCCAAAGCGCGACATGCACGATCTCCTGGAGAAGGGCAGTGGCGGCCTCGTCGTCCTCTGGAAGCGTGCTCGCCAGTGCCGCGAGCCGGCGCGACACCTCCGCTTGCTCGGCGGCGGCGCGGAGGTACATCCAGCCGGCCGCCACATGCCCCTCGTCCAGCAACGGAAAGCCCACCTCCCGGCAGGCGGTGAGCGATGCCCGGTCGAGCCGGTCGCGGGTGGCCTCGTCGAGCATGCCGACGTCACCAGTCGGGGGCAGACCGAGGGCCACGCGGGCCTGCAGGAGCCGGAGGTCGAA
>JBIKNV010000136.1:0-6895 GCA_044358475.1 Pirellulales bacterium
TTTGGGGCGTCGCTCGCGGCCGGCCAGCCGGTGGCGTTGCCGATCCAGCCGACGCTGGCCGATGGCCTCGCAGTCGGTCGCGTGGGCGACCTTTCCTTCTCACTGGCCGCGCCGCTCGTGGACCGCATGGTAACCGTCGGCGAAGACGCCATCTCGCTGGCGGTGCTCCGGCTCTTGGAACTGGAAAAAATGGTCGTCGAGGGGGCGGCTGCATCCGCGCTCGCGGCCGTGATGGGCGAAGCCGGACGAGAGCTCGCCGGCCGCACGACCGTGCTCCTCCTCTGTGGCGGCAACATCGACCTCACGATTCTCGACCGCGTGATCGACCATGGCCTGGTCGTCGACGGTCGCCGCTGGCGGTTTACGGTCACGATCAGCGACCGACCCGGGGGCATCGCGCGGCTTGCCGCTGCGATCGCCGCGGCCGGTGCGAGCGTGCGGGAGATTCGCCACGATCGGGCGTTTTCCGGAGCTGATGTGTTTACGACGACGGTGGAGGTGACCGTCGAAACAGCCGACCGAGAGCATGTGGCCAGCCTGCAGGAGCGGCTGGCCAGGGAAGGGTTTTTTGTGACGCGTTAGGACCCCAGAAAGCCCCGGGCGCGAGCCCGGGGGCTGCGGTGGCGGAGATATCGGGCAGTCCCGCCGGCTTGCGCCTGGCGGCTTCCTGGGGGGACCGTTCTGGCGGCTTCCTGGCGGAGAAGTTCCCTCGCGACTCTGCCGATTGCGCCGATTCTTACTCGGGGCTGCTTTTCCTCACGCTTCCTCTCACCTGTAGACGATCCCTTTGGTTGGTGCGTTGGCCGGCGTTTCCAAGAAAGACGTCAGAGGCACCTTCCATGGCTCCGCAACACTCCGCCCTCCTGCCGCTTGCGGCACCGGCGGCCTCGTCACATTCCGAGCAGGAACGAGACCGGCTCCGCCGTGAACTCCTGCGTCGCATTCTGGAATCAGAACAGCGCAGGCAGGCGGTGCGAATCCCGCCGCGATGATGCGGCCGGCATTTCCCGGAAAGGAGACGCTCATGCGATACACCAGCACGGCGACCCTCCCCGCGATCCTGCAAAGCCTTGCTATCGTTCTCGCCAGCCTCGCGAACCCAGCTGCCGCCCAGCTGCCGCTAGTTGCGCCGGCCTGGGGAACGACATCGCCAGGTCAGGACGCGTGGCGGCCCGACCTGTTTGCCGACTACCTGCTCACCGGCCAGACGCCGCACCCGAGCGTAGCGCGGATCGTCGCGCCGGACGAAGGGGGCGTGTCGCTCGGGTCGGGTGTGCTCGTCGACATGAACCAGTCGCAGGGCCTTGTGCTCACCAACTGGCACGTCATCCGCGACACCCGCTCCGCCGTGCTCGTGCAGTTTCCCGACGGCTTCCAGTCGGCCGGCACGGTGATCCGCCACGACGAGGCCTGGGACTTGGCGGCCCTTGTGATCTGGAAGCCGCAGGTCACACCGATTCCGCTCGCCGACCAGCCGCCGCAGATCGGTGAACTCCTCACGATCGCAGGCTTTGGTCGCGGTGCCTACCGGGCCGAGACTGGCCCCTGCACCGAATACCTTTCACCGGGAACCGGATATGCCAAGGAGTTCGTCGAGCTTTCGGCGACTGCCCGGCAAGGCGACTCCGGCGGCCCGATCCTCAATGCCGACGGCAAACTCGCCGGCGTGCTCTTCGGCCAAAGCAATGGCCGCACGATCGGTAGCTGCTCGACGCGGGTGAAAGAGTTTCTGGCGAGCGTCGGGTCGCGCGGGTTCACGCCGCCGTCGGGTGATATTGCCGCGACGGCGATGGGACGATCCACCACGATCGTGCCTGTCCAGCTCCAGCAGCCGCCTAATCGGCTCGCCGTGGCCCCGCTCGATGAGCCCCTGCAGCGCTCGATGCATCTGGCTGGCTACGGAATTCCATTGCCCACGTCCGGCCTGCCCGCCGCGCCCGCGGGCATCATGCCGTTTCAGGCCACGGGGGGCTCGGGAATCGTCGCGGCCGATGTCGTCGCATACGTCAGCGACTTCGAACGCAACGGCCAGACGATGCTTGCTGCTGCGGGTGGGCTCGCGCTCGTGATCCTCGGCATGCGCACGATCATCACCTCGCGGTCGGCGTAGCCGACAGGCTTACACCGCCGGCTTGCGCCTGGCGGCTGTGCATGGGCATCGGTCCGCCCGACTCACCAGACCCTACTTCGCCTTCTTCGTCGCGGTGGCCTTCGTAATCGTTACCGGAGTAACCGGCCGATCCTGCGCTCCCGTCGCGACGTTGCCGATCGCCTTGACCACATCAAGGCTCGCAGCGTCGGCCGTCTTCCCGAACGCCGTGTACTGGTTGTCGAGATGCGGCACCCGCTCGAGGCAGATGAAAAACTGGCAGCCGGCCGAGTTGGGATCACTCGTACGCGCCATCGAAAGCACGCCCGGCTCGTGCTTCGTGGCGTTGAACTCGGCGGGAATCGTGTAGCCCGGGCCGCCGGTGCCGGTGCCCTGCGGGCATCCACCCTGGATCATGAAACCCTTGATCACCCGGTGAAACGTCACCCCGTCGTAGAACCCACTCTCGGCGAGGGCAACCATGTTGCGGACGTGGCCGGGAGCATTGGTGGCGTCGAGGGCCAGCCGGATGGGGCCGGCGGTTGTGTCGAGGAGCACCTCGTAATCGAATTTTTCCACGTCGACGGCGCGGGCGGCTTTTTGGAGTTCGGCTGCGGAGGGCTTTGCCATGGGATGGTCCTCGGGGGGATACTGGTGTGCCGTGGACGACGCCCAGACACAACACGACTCAAACGACCTCTCCGGCCGCCATCTGCGAGGATACCGGCTCGTTCGCCGGCTTGGAAGTGGCGCGATGGCCGACGTCTATCTGGCTGAGCAGGAATCGCTTTCGCGGCATGTCGCTGTGAAGGTGCTGCGGCCGGAGACGACGGTGCGGCCCGCGGCGGTGGAACGGTTTGTGCAGGAGGCACGAGCAGCTGCGGCGCTCGTGCACGGCAACATCGTGCAAATTCACGAGGTGGGCTGCCTCGACGGGATTCACTTTCTCGTGGAGGAATACGTGGGCGGCCCGTCACTCAAGGCGTGGCTCGATCTGCGGGGCCCGCTCGACGCCCGGCAGTCGCTGACTGTGTTGGGCGACGTGGGCTCGGCACTCGCTCGCGCAGCGCAGCAGGGCGTCGTCCACCGCGACATCAAGCCGGAGAACCTCCTGCTCACGCGCGAAGGCGAGGTCAAGGTGGCCGACTTCGGTCTCGCGCGGGTGCGAGAACATGACCTCGGCCTGACCCAGGATGGCACGACACTCGGCACGCCGCTCTACATGAGCCCTGAGCAGGCTGAGGGAAGAGAGGTCGATCCTCGGAGCGATCTCTACTCACTCGGCGCCACGGTCTATCATCTGCTTGCCGGCCGCCCGCCGTTTGGTGGCACGACTGGCGTGGCGGTGGCGATGGCCCACGTCCGCGATCCGCTCGTGCCGCTGGGCTCGCTCCGGCCCGACCTGCCTGAGCCACTCCTGATGATCGTCGACACGCTGTTGGCGAAGCGACCAGACCAACGGTACGAGACGGCGGGCGATCTGCTGCAGGCGGTGGAGAGGGTGGCGTTGCCGATGGCCGGAGGGTCGCATCACGGGCCGTCGGCGCTGGCCTGGGATGGGGATCTTGACCAGTGGTCTGCGGGTGGCGAGAACGCGGCGACGAAGGCGGTCGTGTCGGCGGTTGGCGTCGGAGTGGCGGACGTCCCGCATGGAGGACGTCCGCACGCGCGAACGCAGGCGATTCGGGCGGCGACGACGCGGCTCCAGATGGCGCTCGAGGATGACCGCGCGGCGACCCGCTCGACGCGACGGTTTTGGGCGGTTGTGGCGGTAGCGACCGTGGCGGCGGCGGGCCTGGGTTTTGCGTTGGGCCGGCAGCGGTCGCGCCGTTTCGAGCCACCGTGGCGCCGGAATCTGCCGCGGGGGTAATCGCAGCGTCAGCCTGCCGGCTGCCAAGTCATCCCGCGGGCTTGTGCGCCCTGCGGCTTGGTGTACTGTCGCAACAGGAAGCCCCGGGCGCGAGCCCGGGGGCCAGTAGCGGCGTTCGCACTTGTGACGGCGGATTGCGAGGCGTTCAAGTCTCCTTGACACCTCTTCCGACACTGCTACAAGAAAGATTCAAACAACCACGACGCCCCCATCGTCTAGTGGCCTAGGACATCGGGTTCTCAGTCCGAAAACCGGGGTTCGACTCCCCGTGGGGGTAGTTTGTTGGGCCGCATTCAAAGGCGTGTTGCCACCCCTCAGGATCGGCCATGGCCGCCAGTCTGCTCCTGCTTCTCGACGACATCGCCACGGTCCTTGACGACGTAGCGGTGATGACGAAAGCCGCTGTCAAGAAGACGGCCGGCGTGCTCGGCGACGACCTCGCCCTCAACGCGAAGCAGGTGACCGGCGTGCGCCCGGCCCGCGAACTGCCCGTCGTGTGGGCCGTGGCCCGCGGCTCGACGCTCAACAAGGCGATCCTCGTTCCTGCAGCGCTCGCCACAAGTTGGCTCGCCCCCTGGGCCATCACGCCACTGCTCGTGGCCGGCGGTGCCTACCTCTGCTTCGAGGGCGCGGAGAAGATTCTCCACAGTCTCTTTCATCGGGGCGACCATTCCGCCGACGCCACACACTCCGCTCGCCACGCCTCTGCCAGCGATGGCGAGTACGAGGCCGCCCGCCGCACCGCCCTCACAGAGGCCGTCGTCAATCCAAGCGTTGACCCCGTCGCCGTCGAATCCCGAAAAATCACCGGTGCCATCCGTACCGACTTCATCCTCTCGGCTGAGATCATCGTGATCACACTTGGCGTGGTGGCGGGCAAGCCGTTCCTCACGCAGTTGGCCGTACTCGTGGCGATCTCTGCCGCGATGACCGTGGGTGTCTACGGGCTCGTCGCCGGCATCGTGAAACTCGACGACCTCGGCGCCCTCCTGGCCGCTCGACCATCAGCCACCGCGCAGGCGGTCGGCCGGGGCATCCTCGCCGCCGCCCCGTGGCTCATGCGGGCCCTGTCGATCGCCGGTACGGCGGCGATGTTTCTGGTCGGCGGTGGCATCATCGCACACGGCATTCCGGCTGTGCACCACACCGTGCATGACCGCCTCGCCGCGATCCTCGGCGAATCCCACGGGCCATCGGCGTGGGCTACCCTGCTCGCGATGGCGGCCGACGCAGCCGTCGGCATCCTCGTCGGCTTCGCGCTCGTCGCCGCGCTATCATTGGGCTCGAGGCTGGCAGGCTATGTACGAGGTGTTCGAGCACACGGCTGATCTGGGGCTGCGGATCCACGCGGCGACACTGGAGGAGCTCTGCGCCGATGCCGCCCGCGGGCTCTGCGCCGTCATCACCGGTGACCTCGGGCAGATCCGACCAACTGCCGAGGAGCGGTTCCATATCGCCGGCAACGATCCCACGTGGCTTCTGTACGATCTCATCAGCGAAGTGCACGCCGCCTTTGAACTCCGGCGGATGCTATTGTGCGACTTTCAGGTGTCACGCGCTGCCGACGGACTGCATGCGATCGCCCGCGGCGAGCCCTACGACCCGGCCGTGCATACACTTGCCCACGAGGTGAAGGCGATCACGCAGCATGAACTCGACGTGCGGCACGACGCCGCCGGCTGGCACGCCACGGTGATCGTCGACATATGAGCAAGCCACCAGGCACGACGGGCCAAGCCAGCGAGCGATCCTTCACCGGACCGCTCGAGCCGGTCGACGACTGCACCTGGCGAATCCCCAAGTCGTACAAGCCGGGCATGCTCGTCGACGGCCTCATCTTTGCCGACGAGCGGCTCATCCCGCTGCTCCGCAGTGACCGGGCTCCCGAGCAGGTGGCCAACGTCGCCTTCCTGCCCGGCATTCAGCAGGCGAGCCTCGCCATGCCCGACATCCACTGGGGCTACGGCTTCTGCATCGGCGGTGTCTGCGCCACCGACCCGGCCGCCGGTGGCGTCGTCTCTCCCGGCGGCGTCGGCTACGACATCAATTGCGGCGTGCGGCTCGTGCGGACCAGCCTCACGCTCGCCGATGTGCAGCCGGTGCTCACGCAGCTGATCAACCAGATGATCCGCGACATCCCGGTCGGCGTGGGGCAGGGGGGCAATTTCGTCTTTTCTCCCGATGAACTCCGATCGCTCATGCGGGAAGGAGTGCCCTTTCTCGCGCGGCAGGGGCTGGCGACCGCCGACGACATCGCCTGCACCGAAGCCGAGGGCTGCATTCCCGGCGCCTGCCCGGACTATGTCAGCGAGCGGGCGCTGGCCCGTGGAGCCGACCAGTGCGGCACTGTGGGCGCCGGCAACCATTTCATCGAGGTGCAGGTGGTCGATCGCGTGGAGAATGATCCGGTCGCGGCCGCCTTCGGTCTCCATGCAGGCCAGATCTGTGTACTCATTCACTCCGGCTCGCGGGGCCTCGGCTACCAGGTGTGTGACGACGCTCTGCGGGCCCTCCGCGATGCCCCGGCGAAGTACGGCTTCGACCTGCCTGACCGACAACTGGTCTGCGCGCCGGTCGAAAGCCCCGAGGGGAAGCACTATCTCGGCGCGATGCGGGCGGCGGCCAACTACGCCTTCTGTAACCGCCAGCTCCTCATGTGGCACGTCCGACAGGTGTTTGCACAGATCTTTGGCCGATCGTGGGAGGCCCTCGGCATGCACCTGCTGTATGACGTGGCCCACAACATGGCGAAGATCGAGGAGCACACCGTCGGAGCTGACCGCAAGGATGTCTGCGTGCATCGCAAGGGCGCGACGCGTGCCTTTCCGGCCGGCCATCACGACGTTCCGGAACGCTATCGCCACATCGGGCAGCCGGTGATCATTCCGGGCGACATGGGGCGGGCGAGTTGGGTGCTCGTGGGCGGGCCGCGGGCG